>NZ_CP092487.1:3430000-3730000 GCF_022429565.1 Lutibacter sp. A64 | reverse complement strand
TTTTCATAATTTACTTTTGCAGAATCTATCTGATTATCTAATTGAAAATTTCCCCCTTTTTTAAAATAAATATATTGAAGCTTTTCTGGATCATTTAAAACAAAAGGAATTACTTTATTAAATGTATTGGTTGACTTTTTATAATCTCCATGTTCTCTAAAAATAGTTGACAACAACATGTATCCTTCAATTAACTGTTGCTTATTATTTATGCTTTTAGCTTTATCAATAAATGTATTTAACTTTTGTAAGGCTTCTTCATATTTTCCAGAATCAATTAAAATTTTAATAGAAACCAATGCTTCATCTTCAGAAATAAAAAATGTTTCCTCTAAATTATTTAAAACTATATCTTTTGAATTACGAGCATAAAAAGGAGTGTCTACAGTTGTAAAACAAACAATTACAATTAATAGTAATTTTATTAAGTTCATAATAATTTATAAGAGACTAAAAAGTTTAAACAATATTGTTTTTTATCGCATAAATAGCCAAGCCAACAACATTTTTAACTTTTAATTTATTGATTAAATTTTTTCGATGAGTTTCAACTGTATTAGTACTAATATTAAGAGCACTACTAATTTCTTTTGAATTGAATTGTTTACATATTAGCTGAAGAACTTCTATTTCTCTTGGAGTTAGTGAACTAAAAAATGAACTTTCTCTCGGCATTGCATCAACACTCGAAAAATTATTAGTAAAAGTAGACAATAATTTATCTTTAATACTTTCACTAAAATATTGTTTACCATTATAAACTTCGTTTATAGCTTCAACAATATGTTCTCCAGCACATTTTTTAGCTAAAAAACCACTTGCTCCAATTTTCAACACTTCTTTAATAAGTTTAGTATCATCATAGCTTGATAGTACAATCACTTTTTGTTGAAAATTATTGTTCAAAAAACTTTGCAAAACTGCAATTCCATCTACTTTAGGCATATTAATATCTAAAATTAGAATATCAGCTTCTTTCGAAGCAAACCAATTTAAAACATCTTCACCATTAAGAGAGCTCCCAACAACTTCAATGTTTTCTTCAGATGATAAAACTGCTTCTATACCATCAATTAATAATTGATGATCGTCTGCAATATGAACTTTGATCTTTTTCATAAATTTCCCTTATCAAATATATTAATTATAAATTTTTAAAACCATACTTAAATATAGTGATATTTACGCATCACCAAAAACCGTTAGAAGCAAAAAACCATTTTAATAAAATTAAAATGGTTTTCCTTGCACTAAATATACTAAGATGTTAGGTTTAACGTAATCTGTCTACAGATTTTACAAGTTCTTCATCCTTCTTAATTGCTTTATTAGCCATTACAACTAATACTATTGTTAAAATTGGAATCAGCAACCCAATACCCTTCTCAGAAACATTAATTTCTCCAGATAAGTTTTGCGCAAAATATACGAGAATACCTAATAAAATAAAATTGATCAAAATTGATAATCTACCTAAAACAAACTGTAATTGACGCTTTTTAAATTGAAAAATAGCTACAAAAGTTAATAGAGCAGATAGAAAAAATAATACAGCCATTACAATTAACAATGTATTATTTGAATTAAAAGAATCCATTACAAAAAATTTAACGCCCTCATTATTAACCCATAAATTAAAAAGGAAAATACTTCCTCCAGACAATATAGTTGCCAACAATAAATAAATAGTTTGTATTCTTTGAATCATAATTATAATAATGGACGACAAAAATACGTTTTATTTTTAAAGATTAAAACTATACTATGTGAAATATTTTTATATATTTGCAATCAGTTGCTATTAGCACAGTAACCAACTACAACTAAAAAACAACCAATTACCACTTATTATAATTCACTATAATACAGTTTTAAAAACACAAATTTTTAATATACACATATTAACACTAATTACAAATTAACAGATGTTTGAAATTTCCCAACTAAAGGAGAAAACTCTTGTTGAATTACAGGAGATAGCAAAAACTATTGGAGCAAAAAAATACAGTCAATTAAAAAAACTAGATTTAGTTTATTTAATATTAGACATACAAGCTTCAAACCCTTCAAAAATCACTAAGAAAGAGCCTACACCCAGTGATAACAAACCAAAACGAAAAAGAATCGTAAAAAAAACTACTACAGTAAAAGAAAAAAAACCTTTTAGTTCTGAAGCACCAAAAACAGAGGTAGAAGTTAAAGAAGCTACAACACCAAATACTACAAAACAAAAAGCTGCTACTAAAACTACACCTGCAAAACCAAAAAAAGCAGTTAAAGCACAACCAAAACCCAAAACAGAAGCTGTTGCAAAAAAAGAAAATGCAACAGATGTAGCCGACCAACCAACTCCTCCTAAAAACAAACCTCAAGCAAAGCCTGTTCAGCAAAAACAACCTCAACAAAATCAGCAGAACAAGCAAAAGCAACAAAATCAGAACAAACAACAAAATAATCAACAATCAAACAACAATAAAGGACAGCGTAAAAATAACAATCGCTATAGAGATCCTGATTATGAGTTCGATGGTATTATTGAAAGTGAAGGTGTTTTAGAAATGATGCCTGACGGTTATGGCTTTTTACGTTCTTCAGATTATAATTATTTATCATCTCCAGATGATATTTACTTATCGCAATCTCAAATAAAATTATTTGGTTTAAAAACTGGAGATACAGTTAAAGGTGTAGTAAGACCACCAAAAGAAGGCGAAAAATATTTTCCATTAATTAGAGTTTCTAAAATAAATGGTTTAAACCCTAATGTTGTAAGAGACAGAGTTTCTTTTGAACATTTAACACCTCTATTTCCTCAAGAAAAATTTAATTTAGCAGGAAGGTCAAGTACATTATCTACTAGAATAATGGACTTATTTTGCCCAATTGGAAAAGGACAAAGAGGTATGATTGTTTCTCAACCTAAAACTGGGAAAACAATGTTACTAAAAGATATAGCTAACTCAATAGCATCTAACCACCCAGAAGTATATCAAATAATTTTATTAATTGATGAACGTCCAGAAGAGGTTACAGACATGCAACGTAGTGTACGCGGAGAAGTTGTTGCTTCTACTTTTGATGAACCAGCTGAAAAGCACGTTAAAGTTGCTAATATTGTTTTAGAAAAAGCAAAAAGATTAGTTGAGTGTGGACACGATGTTGTTATTTTACTAGACTCTATTACACGTTTAGCTAGAGCTTATAATACTGTTGCACCAGCATCAGGTAAAATACTATCTGGTGGTATTGATGCAAACGCACTGCACAAACCAAAACGTTTCTTTGGAGCCGCACGTAATATTGAAAATGGAGGTTCTCTTTCTATTATAGCTACAGCTCTAACAGAAACTGGTTCTAAAATGGACGAAGTTATTTTTGAAGAATTTAAAGGAACGGGTAATATGGAACTTCAATTAGAAAGAAATATTGCTAACCGTAGAATTTATCCGGCTATTGACCTAGTTAAATCTAGTACACGTAGAGATGATTTACTATTAGACGAAAAAACAGTAAAACGCATGTGGGTACTTAGAAAATATTTAGCTGATATGAACCCTGTTGAGGCAATGGAATTTATTAAAGATAAGATACAATATACCAATTCTAATGAAGAATTTTTAATCTCTATGAATGGTTAATTATTAGACTAATAATCTAAAATAAATTTTAAAACTCCAGAGAAGTAATTTCTTTGGAGTTTTTTTATACCACCTATTACTTAATAAATTTTTTAAGCATATCAATTTCTTTTTTATTGTCAATTAATAAAATACTGTAATTTTAAAGATTACCGTCTAATAATAACGTATTAAAGCAATCTACACTCCAATAATAACAAAACATAAATAAGCACTGCAAACAAGCTTAAAACAAAGATTTATAAGGTAAAATTATAAAGGTTTAACAAGTAAATATTTTTACTAAAAGTCTTTATAACCTTTATGTATAAAAAAATCGTCTAAAAATTAATTTAGACGATTTTTTATATTTTAATAAGCTTTCTTCTTTCTAAAAGAATTTACTTCTATAATCTTTAATATCTGCTGTTTCTTCTAACACACTAAATATTTGACCTCCTCTAGCTTGTAATTGTGTTACAACTTTTTTACGGAAAGTATCATAGTTTTCTAAATCTACAGGAGCATCACGCTTTGTTACTTTAAAAACAAACACACCTTTTTCACCTTCAACAAAATCAGAAACTTGATCTAATTTACTTGTAGACATTGCCCCTACAACAGCTGGTTCATTTCCAACTCCAGAAATTAAAGGGCTAGATAGATTTACTGCAGAAGCACTTCTAACATTTACACCGCTATTTTTAGCAATTTCGTCAAGAGTAGTACCTGTCATTTTCTTTTTAATAAGTGATGCTTTTTTCTTATCCATTAATTCTGGTCTAATGCTCGCTAATAAATCAGAGCTTACAGCAACACCATCTTCTTCAACTTTACCACTTAAAACGGCAACAGCATAACTTCTTTTTCCTGAAACATCAACATCAAATCTTTTAGAGTCTCCTATTTCTCTTTCACCATCAAAAGCCCAAGTAACCATTTGTCTTTGTGCTCCTAAACCTGGTATGTTCTCAGCTAATGCTTTTAAGTTAAGTGCTGTTTGAACTTTATAATTCAATTCTGTAGCTAATTGATCAATATCTTTTCCTTCAGACAAACTTGCGTTTAAGGTTTCAGCTTGTTCAAAAAGCATATTTTCAGTTTCTTCAGAAGCTTCAACTAAACGTGCAAAAGTTGCTAATCTAACAGCTTTTTCAGGAGCAGTTTGTTCGTCTATTTTAATAATATGAAAACCAAAAGCAGTTTCAATAACATCAATACTTCCTTCTTTATTTTTATAAATAAAATCAGCAAAGTCTTTATCAAAAGAAGGTGAAAAAGCTTGATCTTTTCTTACCCATCCAATGTCTCCACCATTTCCTTTAGTTCCATCAGTATTAATTTCATCAGCGATTTCAATAAATTTAGATTTATTGTTTCTCACTAAAGCATAAACACTATCTGCTGTTTTTTTAGCTTGTTCTCTAGTTACTGTAGAAGTAGATCTAGTTGTACCAGCAAATGGTATTATTATATGACTTGATTTTACTGAATCTGGTATTTGAATAACCTCAACAACTTTAGATATTTTGTAATAACCATTTTGTTTGTATGGTCCTACAACAGTTCCAATTTCTGCATTAAAAACTTCATCAGAAACTTCAGCAAAGATTTGATTTTTATATTTATAACCATTATCAATTGCTAAATCAGATCTATTATCATTTAAAAAATCTTCGTAATTAGTAGTGCTTTTTAAACCTGCAATTTTAACTGTAGTTTTAGCGGCATTACTGTACTCTTCTCTATCTTCAATATAACTTTCTACAAGTTTTTTTGCTTCAGCATCATCTGCTTCAGAAGGTACAATATCAAACTTCACATATTTTAATGTTCTAGCTGCTTCAGGTTTAAATCTTTTTTTATTATCATTTAAGTACTTTTGGATTTCGTCTTTTGAAACATACCCTAAACTATCTGGAATAGAACTATAAGGTACATATACAAATTGTGCATCCATTTTGGTATTATTAAACAAATAATCTCTTTCTCCTTCTTTTAAAGAAGCTCCTAAGCCAGCTTGTACTAAAGATGTATACGCTTGGCGTTGTAAGTTTTGTTTAATATTTTTTTCTGTTGCCAACCAGTTTAACCAAGCTTGGTTATTACCAGACTCAGCTTCATCTTTCATGTTAGCTATATATTCTTTTAGTTTTTCTTCATCAAAAAGATTTGCTTCATTTTTGAAAAGTGGAGAACTTTGAATTTCTTGCAAAGAAGTCATAGCATCCCAAATATCTTTTTCTCCAATTACAATTCCAGCTTTTTCAAGTTGGTCTTCAAATATTTTTTCACTAACCATTCCAGTCCAAACAGCATTTACAGCTTGCATTTGAGTAGCTCTACCACCACTTTGCGTTCTGTAGGCTTCTACTTGACTTGCAAATTCCTCTCTATCAATATCTTCACCATTAACTTCTCCTACAGAGTTAACCTTACTTGAACTGAAAAATTGTTGTATTGAGCTTGGATCAAGTACAAATGCAAAAAGTGCTAAACCTACTATTAGGATTAGGAACATTGAACGATCTCTAATTTTTGATAAAATTGCCATTATATTATTTGTTTTATTACAGTTTGCGAAAATACAATTAAGTATTTAATTATGAAAGTGAATTTAGTATAATTAAATATGAAAAAGCAGGTATTTTTATGTCTTTTTAATTTTTAATCGGCTTTATCTAAAACTTTTAGATAAACTTCCATTATTTTAGAGGAATCTACTTTCAACATTTTAAAATATAAATTGTCGATTTCTATTACTTCTCCCTCTTTTGGAATATCTTCATTATAGTAAACAATAAACCCTCCAAGTGTTTCGTATGCCTCATTTTCATTAAGGTTTAAGTTGTATGTTTCGTTTAAATAATCAACTTCTAAACGTGCCGAAAATTCAAATTCTCTGTCGTTTATTTTATTTTCTAATAATTCTAACGTGTCGTGCTCATCAATAATTTCTCCAAAAAGCTCTTCTACTATATCTTCAACGGTTATTACACCCGATGTTCCTCCAAATTCATCTAAAACAACAGATAAACTTCGTTTCTTTTTGGTTAAAATATTTAAAACATTATTAATCATCATACTTTCAGGCACAAATTCAACTGGAAGTAACATAGATTTTATGTTTTTTGGTTTTTTAAATAGTTCAAAAGCGTGTACATAACCTAAAACATCATCTAAAGATCCTTTGTAAACAAGAATTTTAGAATAACCTGTTTCAATAAAAAGTTTTTTTAAGTTTGCTATACTATCATTAATATCTACGGCTACAACTTCCGTTCTTGGTATCATAATTTCACGCGCTTTAACCGTATCAAATTCTAAAGCATTTTGAAATATCTGAATTTCAGAATCTACTTCTTCAAAATCTCGCGCATTTTCTAATTGTTTTGAAATATAATTTCCAAGTTCAACTTTTGTAAACACCGGTTGTTTAATATCTTTTGCTGAATTAAAAAAGAGCCTTAAAACAAAATCTGAAATTAAGGTTATAAACCAAGATATAAAATGAAAAATTATATAAAACACATATGCTAATGGAGCAAAAAAGTACAATGTTTCATTGGCATAAATTCTGAATAACGCCTTTGGTAAAAATTCTGCGGTTATTAATATTATTAAGGTTGAAATTACTGTTTGAATTAAAAGTATAGAAAATTCATTAAATATATTTTCAGGTATAAAACCGATAATAAATTCGCCCATAAAAAAACTATAAACCACCAAAGCAATATTATTACCGACTAACATTGTGGTAATAAATTTTGATGATTTTGAAGTTATTCTAGATAAAATTTTAGATGTAAATCCTTCTTTTCTTTTTTCTAATTCTACTTGAAATTTATTAGCCGAAACATAGGCTATTTCCATTCCAGAAAAAAAGGCTGAAAGTAATATTGAAATTAAAATTACAGCAATTTGAAATTCCATTTATTGTTTATTTCTTTTTTCTATTCTAGACCTAAATCTCTTTCTGAAAAAGTACATAAAAATAGCAATACCAGCAAAAAGTAATGACATATAAGCTTTCTCTCTATCTGTATTCCACTTTAATACGGTTTCAACAATAAAAATTATTGCAACTACTAAATAAGCGTATTCAAACATTTTCCACAATTTACTCATATCTCTAATCTTTAATTTCTATAACACCACTTTGATTTTTAACCCACCACAATTCTAAGTCTTCAGAGGCTTCAAAGCCAGTTCCATAAATTGTATCTGTTGCAGTATAAAACACAAATCTTTTTTCAGTAAAAAAATAATGTGCTTTTTGGTCCCAGAAAATCTCTGTAGTTTCTAATTTATTGTTTTTCGCATAATTGGTAATTACTACATTTCCTCTTATTTCAGAAACAGCAGTTTTATTATACGTTTTAGCATAATCTCCTTTTACTGTAGTAGAATCTCCATTTTTTTCTATTGTAGTAATAAATATACCTTTAGGAAACTCTGAATATGGATGCGCTTCTCTATTTGCAAAATCTAACATTAAGGGAGCTTTCATTTTAATATCTACACTACCAGAATCGGTATGTTTTAAATCTATATTTACAGCTTCACCAATTGGCAGGTTTTTATCTGCTAAAAAATCTCTTACTTCTTTAGCACTATTAGTGCATGAAAAAAACATTGCTACTGAAAATACAATAGCAATGTTTTTAATTTTATATACAATTGATCTTGTCATAGAACAAATATACCAATTATTTATATTCTAATTATGGTACTCTAACTGTTTCGTTAATCCAACATCCAATTTTATGAGTTGAACCTGATTTTACACCTGCAACAAATAAATCTTTAGTTGAAGGAATATTATCTGAGTAAGAGTTTATAAATCTGTTAGCTGTTGAACTAATACTAGGGTCAACAGATTTTGCTTTTCTTGCTTTATTTAAAGCTGCAACATATACCATTCTTTTAGAAACAACATCATCTCCACAAGAGTTTGCACTTGAAGCATACATACTTGCTATTAATAAATAAGCTCTACCCATTGTTGGTTGAAATTCTAAAGCTTGGTATGCATAACTTCTTGCTTCAGATTTTCTACCTTTTTTATTAAGGTTTACAGCAATTTTATATAAATAACCAGCTTTTTTATAATCGTCCGTTTCTTGTTCTACAGCTCTTTTAAAATAATCCATGGCTTTATTTGTTTCACCATTTTTCAATAAAATACCTGCGTAAAATACTGATGCTTGAGGAGAAGGGTCTGCGTGTACATACGCTTCAACTAATTCGTCGTATAAAGGATCTTCAGTACATTCTTTATTATACATTCTAGAAACCGCTCTTTTTAACCAAAGTGCATCTGTTCTATGTGCATCAAAATTCTTTCTATTAAAAGGTATTAAACGTTCACAAGTAGAAATTGCTGCTAATTTTTGATCTAAACCACCTTCTACAATAGTTAAATTAGTAATAATTTGTTGAGAAACTTTTCTTTTTTTAATATCTCTACTACTTAAAGTTGTAGAATCTTTTGCATTAATCTCTTCAATAGTTTTTGTGTAATCTTGTTTTTTTAATTCAAGAGCTTCACCAACTTCATCATAAGTATCAAAAACTTTTTGAGTATCTGTATCTTTATATTTAACTAAGATAATATCAAAATATTTATAGATATTTTTTGGAGATAATGCGGTTGGATCTTCTTGAAATGTTTTTTCTAACCATTCATACACTTCGTCATCAGAAGCACCTTGCTCTCTTTTAAATGTAGCTATATCATCATAGATATCAGCTTTATCTTTTGGAAAATGCTCTAATCTTTGTGTATAAACTCTCATTACTAAAGCTTCAGCAGCGGCTTTATCAGCTTCTGCTGCATTTTCTAGCTTGTGTTCTGCAATTTTTATACCTAATTTATAAATATTTACAGTAAGTGTTGGGCAATTATCCATGCACCACATCCAGTTTTCATATGCTTTATCATAATTTTTAGCATTGTAGTCCCCCTTAAAAAGATTATATTTAATAGTACAATCTTGGCTGGCTTGGGCAAAAACCAACGGCATTGAAGCTATTAAAAATAGTAAGGTTAAATAGTGTCTCATTTTTTTCATTTTCTAAATTTTTAATTAAAATATTTCTCGTTTCTTAAACCATTTATCGTTTAAAGAAAAACTTAATCTAAAGTTTATATAGTTTTCTTGAACTAAACCTTTATCAATTTCTCCTCTTTTTCCAAATTCAAAACCAACATTTAAGTTTGATAATTGATTACTAACTGGTAAACCAACTCCAAAAGATATGCCAAAATCGTCAATTGCAGTAAAATCATTTCCATTTCCTGAAGAATTAACCATTAAACCAGTCTTTTCAAATTTTACACCGGCTCTATATGTTACCCTTTCCCAGTAACTTGTAATAGAAGTAAATTTAGGGGTATAAAAACCTCCTATAGCTATTTTACTATAATCGTCATAAGCAACTTTTGAAACATTATTATAAATATTTGCATCTATATCAAGTGCATCTTGATAACTATAATCTATACCTGCAAACCATTTATTATCTTGCCCAATACCAATACCTAAAGAAGTTTTTAAAGGTGATTTTATTATACCAGTACCTGTATTACTTAACAATGTATCTCTTGGAATTTCACCAGAAGCAATTGATAGTGAATAAATATATTCTTCATCATCTGTATCTATTTCATTTTCTAATTCAAAATTACCTCCTAAATGTAAATTTAACTTTTCTGATAATTTAGCTTTGTATTGAAAGCCTGTATTAATACCAAAACCTTTAACTCTAGATAAAGTTTCATATTTAGTTGCTAAAGAAATATCTTTTAACTGGTTAGTTATATTGTTTTCAATTTTTCCAAAAATATAATTTCCTTGCACACCAACACTAAAACCTTTAAAGAGTTGTAAACCAAAACCTAAAAACACTTTATTTGTTCCTCCTTCACCATTATATAATGACACCTCAGTTAGTTCATCACTAGAATCGTAACTACTTGCAACTAACGAATACCCAACAGATGTATTTGGTAACAACCCAAAAGACATACCTGCATTTTCACCTAAAGGTATTCCTATTGCTAAGTATGAAAGATATGTTGAAGCCCCTTGTTGTTTATCTTGACTATCTTTAGCCCAAATATTTTTATTTTCTATAGCTAACGTGTAAGTAGTAAAGTTTAAACTAGATAAAGAAGCCGGATTTGATAAGTTTAATCGAAATTGATCTTGTAATGAAACCCCAATTCCTCCCATACTAACTTGCTCTACTGTATTGGTATTATTTTTATCACCAATTCCAAAAAATGAATATGCTGACGCATTATTTTTCTGTGCAAAACTAGCAACTGATACAAATAGTGTTATGATTACTATTATTTTTTTTATCATTTATTGTAAATTATAAGTCAAAATTGAGTTTAATCCCTCTAATAAAAAAATAGGATTGGCAAATATGCTATTTTTTAATTTATTTGACAAGAAATTAACATCACCTCCTGTTAAAACTATCGTTAAATCTTTATTTTTTTTTCTATACTTATCAATTACACTATCAATTTCACTTATAACTCCATTTATTACACCCGAATGTATGCTTGTTTCTGTTGATGTACCAATTAACTCAATTGAACCTTCTTCAGCATTTAATAAAGGTAGTTTTTCTGTAAACGTATTAAGTGATTTATACCTCATTTCAATTCCAGGAGAAATAGCACCTCCAAGATATTTTTTATCTTTTGTTACAAAATCAAAGGTTATACAAGTTCCTGCATCAATTATTAATACATTTTTATTTTTATATTTTAAAACTGCTGCCGCCACTAAAGCTATCCGATCAACACCAAGCGTTTTTGGAGTTCCATAATTATTTATAAATGGTGTTTTGGTATCAGAATTAAGTTCAATTACATTTATTTTAGCTTTAATTTTATCTTTTTCATTTTTTTTTAAAATTCCTACAGAAGAAATTATTGCGTTTTTACAATTAAATTTTTCAATTAAATTTAGTGTAACATTTACAAATTCTTTTTTTGTAATAACTTCATTATAAATTAGTTCATCACTATTAAAAACAGCAATTTTAATTCTCGTATTCCCAATATCTATTATTAAATTCATTTGTTTTTTATATCAAGTTTCAAAAATACGACAGATTTTTTAAAAAAAGTTTTGATTAGTAGAAAAAATACTTATATATTTGCACCCGCTAAGGCAATGGTACCTTAGCTCAGTTGGTAGAGCAAAGGACTGAAAATCCTTGTGTCCCTGGTTCGATTCCTGGAGGTACCACAAAAAACAACTCGTAACACACTTTTAATTAGGTAGTTACGAGTTTTTTGTTTTAAAACACTTCTCAAACGCGCATTGTTTTACTCCTTTTTTTTCTCAAAACCTCTCCAACCCTTAGAGATTTTAAAAAATTATTTCATCCTTAAATTAAAAATTATCATTTATTTTTTTGGTAAGTTAGAGACCGGCATACATTTTTTTAATAAAAAAATAATTTAAAATTAACATTTGCTAATTTTTCTTAATACCTTATCTACATCTGTATTATTTGTTATTTAAAAAGCATAAAAAAAGCGTCCCGGTTCTCGGGAAGCTTTCCATTGGTTTAAAAAACCTATGACGCAATAAACGTCATTACAACACAACTATCACATAAAATGTGATATGCAAATATATAAAATTTTAAATTGATTTTAAATTCAATATTCTTTTTCTTTCTAAATTACTGTTATTTCTGAATTGATTGTATCTTTGCACACCGAAAATAAAAAATAAATACTAAATATAGCATCATGCAATTATCACCACTTGAAATAGTTAGAAGAGAATCTTTACAAAAACTACGTGAATTAGGTATCAATCCATATCCAGCAGCAGCATTTAAAACCACTGCTAACATAAAGGAAATTACTTCTAACTTTAGCTCTTTTGAAGGTAAAGAAGTTGTTTTAGCCGGTAGAATGATGAGCCGAAGAATAATGGGTAAAGCTTCTTTTGCAGAATTAAAAGATGCTAGTGGCAGAATGCAAATTTACGTAAACAGAGACGAAATTTCTTCTGAAGAAAACCCAACTATGTACAATACTGTATTCAAAAAATTATTGGATATGGGGGATATAATTGGAATTAGGGGTGAAGTTTTTAAAACTAAAGTAGGTGAAGTTTCTGTTAAAGTTAAAGAATTAACCGTGCTTTCTAAAAGTTTACGCCCACTACCAGTTGTAAAAACCGATGCTGATGGTAAAGTTCACGATGCTTTTTCTGACGCAGAACAACGTTACCGTCAACGCTACGTAGATTTAATTGTAAACGACCACGTTAAAGAAACATTTATTAAACGTACAAAAATCACAAATTCAATGCGTGATTTTTTCAACAAAAAAGGCTATTTAGAAGTTGAAACACCAGTACTTCAACCAATACCTGGAGGTGCCGCCGCAAGACCTTTTATCACACATCATAACGCTTTAGATATGCCTTTATATTTGCGTATTGCTAACGAATTGTACTTAAAACGATTAATTGTTGGTGGTTTTGATGCTGTTTATGAATTTGCAAAAGACTTTAGAAACGAAGGAATGGACAGAACTCATAATCCCGAATTTACTGTAATGGAACTATATGTTGCCTACAAAGATTACAACTGGATGATGAATATGACCGAAGAACTTCTTGAAAAAATAGCAATTGACACAAATGGAACCAGCGAAGTACAAATTGGAGAAAACAAAGTAAACTTTAAGGCTCCATATCCTAGAGTACCTATTTTAGAAGCCATTAAAATTCATACAGGTTACGATGTTTCCGGAATGAATGAAGATGAACTAAGAGATGTTTGTAGAAAAGTTGGAATTGAAGTTGACGAAACAATGGGTATTGGTAAAATGATTGACGAATTATTTGGTGAAAAATGTGAACACCTATATATTCAACCAACATTTATAACGGATTATCCAAAAGAAATGAGTCCGCTTACAAAAGAACACCGATCAAACCCAGCTTTAACAGAGCGTTTTGAATTAATGGTAAACGGAAAAGAATTAGCTAATGCATACTCTGAGCTAAACGACCCAATTGATCAAAAAGAACGTTTTGAAGATCAATTAAAATTATCTGAAAAAGGTGATGACGAAGCTATGTTTATAGATCAAGATTTTATTAGAGCATTAGAATATGGTATGCCTCCAACCTCAGGTATTGGTATTGGAATTGACCGTTTAGTAATGTTTATGACCAATAATGCATCTATTCAAGAAGTGCTTTTCTTTCCTCAAATGAAACCAGAGAAAAAAGCTCCTGCTATTGAATTAAATGATGACGAAAAAGCTGTATTAGAAATTCTAACAAAAGCAGAAAAAATTGCATTGCCAGAATTAAAATCTCAAAGTGGTTTAAGCAACAAAAAATGGGATAAAACCATTAAAGGCTTAACAAAATATAATTTAGCCAAAGTAAATAACACCGATGAAGGCTTATTTGTAGAGTTAACATAAGTTTTAAAACTTAATAAATAAAAAAAGACTGTTTAATTTGTAAAATTTTTAAACAGTCTTTTTATTTTTCAATCACAATTTAGGCCTTACATTCACAAGAACCAGGTTTGCACATTGTACATTCTTTATCTTTTTTAGCCACCTCCTTATTGCAAGTACATTTTTCTGTTTCGCATTTACATTCTTTGGGGTTTTTAGAATCAGCATCCACCTTTACTATTTTTAAATCCATTTTACATACCGGACAAGCGCCTTTAGCTTCATACGTTTTTCCATCTTCACAATCCATTGGACATTGATAAACATCTTTTGAAACCATTTCTCCACTTGAGCGCTCATAAGATTCTGTTTTAGCATCTTCTTTTTTAGTTTCCTTACAGGCCGTAAATAATACTACAAAAGAGAAAATTGCTGCAAAAATTAAAATTGATTTTTTCATATTGTTAGTTATTTAGTATAGATTAATTATTCGCCTAAAATACTTAAATTTTACGAATTCTATATTTTTTTTAAAAAACAGCATCAAAAATTTTAGTAGCGTAAATCAATTTTACGTTAAAAGAATGATACTTTTGCCTAAAATTTTAATCAATTATGAATACTACAGAATTAAAAAAATCAATTTCAACAATAATAGACACTTCTTCAAATACAGAAACCAAACTTCAAAATATATGCGATTTCTTAAAACAAGAAATCAACTATTACGATTGGGTTGGTTTTTATTTTAAAAATGGCAATAAAAACGAATTAAAATTAGCTCAATTTTCAGGAGAACCAACAGAACACACAATTATTCCGTTTGGAAAAGGTATTTGTGGTCAAGTTGCAGTTAGCAATAAAAACTTTATTGTTCAAGATGTTGCTAGTCAAGATAATTATATTTCTTGCGGGTGGAAAGTTAAAAGCGAAATTGTAATTCCAATTTTCATTAATAATGAAAATATTGGACAAATAGATATTGATTCACATACTGTAAATCCTTTTACAAAAGACGATGAAAACCTATTAGAATTTGTGTGTGAAAAAGTAGCAAAGATTCTATAATATTTTAAAAAATATAATTTTAACTCACAAAAATACACTGAATTTAACATTGAAATAATTGTTTAAAAATAGCTAAAATTCAATGAAATTTATATTGTATAAACTATTGATAATTATTAGCTTTGCGCCACAGCAACAATACTACCTATGAACACAACTAAAAAAGCAGCTTCTGCATTAATTTCTGTATTCCACAAAGATGGATTAGAACCAATTGTTAAAAAATTAAATAGCTTAGGTGTAACCATTTACTCTACTGGCGGAACTGAAAGTTTTATAAAAGATTTAGGAATAGATGTAATTCCTGTTGAAGATTTAACTTCGTACCCTTCAATTTTAGGAGGTCGCGTTAAAACATTACACCCAAAAGTTTTTGGTGGAATTTTAGCCAGAAGAAACAATGAAAGTGATATTTCCCAACTTGGAGAATATGAAATTCCAGAATTAGATATTGTAATTGTTGATTTATATCCTTTTGAAAAAACTGTAGCTAGTGGAGCTCCAGAACAAGATATAATTGAAAAAATTGATATTGGAGGTATTTCTTTAATTAGAGCCGCAGCAAAAAACTTTAAAGATGTAATTTGTGTTTCATCTATGAGTCAATACGACGAGTTTTTAGAAATAATAACTGAAGGAAATGGAGCAACCACATTAGAACAACGCAAAAACTTTGCAGCAAAATCATTTGCAGTATCTAGTCATTACGACAGTGCCATTTTTAAATATTTGAATAAAAATGAATTGGCATTTAGAGAAAGTTTTAACGATGCTTCAGTTTTAAGATATGGAGAAAACCCACATCAAAAAGGTTATTTCTTTGGAAACTTAGACAATCTTTTTGAAAAATTACACGGTAAAGAACTTTCATACAATAATTTATTAGATGTAGATGCCGCTGTAAACTTAATGAACGAATTTAAAAACGACGCTCCAACCTTTGCTATATTAAAACATAATAATGCTTGCGGTTTAGCACAAAGAGCAACTTTAAAACAAGCCTATTTAGATGCTTTGGCAGGTGACCCAACTTCTGCTTTTGGAGGCGTTTTAATTTCAAATAAAGAAATTGACGCTGAAACTGCCACTGAAATTCATAAATTATTTTGTGAAGTTGTAATAGCTCCTAGTTATTCTGATAAAGCTTTAACAATTCTTAAAGGTAAAAAGAATAGAATTATTTTAATTCAAAAAGATATTGAATTACCTAACCACCAATACAGAACAGCATTAAATGGTGTTTTATTTCAAGAGAAGGACAACAAAACAGATAATGCAAGCGTTATGACCACCGAAACTGTTACTGCACCATCTGATAGCGAGTTAGAAGATTTATTCTTTGCTTCAAAAATTTGTAAACACACCAAATCTAATACAATTGTTTTGGTAAAAAACAAACAATTATATGCTAGTGGAACAGGTCAAACAAGTAGAGTTGACGCCTTAGAGCAAGCAATTGCTAAAGCAAAACACTTTAATTTTGACTTAACAAATGCAGTAATGGCAAGTGATGCCTTTTTCCCGTTTCCAGATTGTGTTGAAATAGCAAAAAATGCAGGTGTAAATGCTGTTATTCAGCCTGGGGGCTCTATAAAAGACCAATTATCTATAGATTATTGTAATAATAATAAAATGTCTATGATATTTACAGGAACACGTCATTTTAAACACTAATTTGATTAACTTTGTTCAATTCTAAAATTAAAAATTAAAAACAATAAAAATATATGGGTTTTTTCGATTTTATGACCGAAGATATTGCCATTGATTTAGGTACAGCAAATACCCTAATTATACACGATGGCAAAGTGGTTGTTGATGCTCCATCAATAGTAGCGAGAGATAGAAGCACTGGTAAAATTATAGCTACTGGTAAAAAAGCCAGTTTAATGCAAGGAAAAACTCATGAAAACATAAAAACTATTAGACCGTTAAAAGATGGTGTAATTGCAGATTTTGAAGCTTCGGAACAAATGATAAAAGAATTTATCAAAAGTATACCTAGCATAAAAAAACGTTTTTTCACACCTTCTTTACGAATGGTAATATGTATCCCTTCTGGAATTACAGAAGTTGAAAAAAGAGCTGTAATTGATTCTTCTGAGCATATGAATGCTAAAGAAATTTATCTAATTCATGAACCAATGGCAGCTGCAATTGGTATTGGAATAGACATTATGCAACCAAAAGGAAATATGATTATTGATATTGGAGGTGGTACAACTGAAATTGCAGTAATTGCTTTAGGTGGTATTGTTTGCGATAAATCTGTAAAAGTTGCTGGAGATGTATTTACTTCAGACATTGCTTATTATATGAGAACCCAACACAATTTATATGTTGGTGAACGCACTGCCGAAAAAATAAAAATTCAAATAGGAGCAGCTACAGAAGATTTAGAAACTCCACCTGAAGATATGTTGGTTCAAGGACGTGATTTATTAAGCGGTAAACCTAAACAAGTACAAGTTTCATTTAGAGAAATTTCTAAAGCATTAGATAAATCTATTCTTAGAATTGAAGATGCAGTAATGGAAACCCTTTCTAAAACACCACCTGAATTAGCAGCAGATATATACAATACAGGTATTTATTTAGCCGGAGGTGGTTCTATGTTACGCGGTTTAGACAAACGTTTATCTAGAAAAACAGACCTACCTGTTTATGTTGCTGAAGACCCATTAAGAGCTGTTGTTAGAGGAACTGGAATTTCTCTAAAAGATTTAGAAAAATACAAAAATGTATTAATGAAATAATACCAGCCTTTTAGCTATAATATGCAGCAATTAATTTACTTTATTAGAAAATTTAGATACTTTCTGCTATTTATACTTTTAGAAGTTATAGCATTTATTTTTATAATTCAACACCATTCATTTCATAAAAGTAAATTTATTAATTCTGCAAACGCAATTACCGGTGGTGTATACAACACTGTTAGTTCTGTAAATAATTTTTTACATCTAAAAACAGAAAATAAACAATTAATTGAAGAAAACACCTTATTAAAAAATTTACTATACAAACGTGACCTAGAATTAAATAAAGATAATTTTACGCTAAATGATTCTTCTAAATACGGTCAAAAATACGAATTCTCTTACGGAAAAATTATAAATAATAATTACACTAATAGAGACAACATTTTAACATTAAACAAAGGTAAAAACCAAGGTGTTACTTCAGATTTAGGCGTTATAAATAGTAAAGGTATAATTGGTGTAACAAAAAACACTTCTAACAATTACACTACTGTACTATCTATTTTAAACACCAAATCTATGATTAATGTACGTTTAAAAAATAGCAATCATTTTGGTACATTAGTTTGGAATGGAAAAGATTATAACGTACTACAACTTATAGATATTCCAAGGCAAGCACAAATTAAAATTGGTGATACAATTATTACTGGAGGAAAATCAGCTATTTTCCCTGAAGGAATAAAAATTGGAGCTGTAAGAAATTTTAAATTCGAAAATAACCAATATAAAAACATAGATATTTTATTATTTAATGATATGAGCGCTATTAGCTATGTTCAAATTATTAAAAACCTAGAAAGAGTTGAACAACTAAATATAGAAAGTAATACATTAAATGAATAATCTAGTTTTAAATAATATAATACGTTTTTTAATACTGGTATTACTACAGGTATTAGTGTTAAACCATATACATTTTTTCGGGTATTTAAATCCAATGGTATATATAGTTTGGGTACTTTTATTCCCAATTAGAAAAAGCCAAACATTATTTTTAATACTAAGTTTTTTACTTGGTTTAAGTATCGATTTTTTTTTAGATTCTGGAGGTATTAATGCAGCTGCAACCTTATTTATAGCTTTTATACGACTTCCTATTTTAAAAATAGTTTTAAAAAAAACAGACTTTGACTATTTATTATTCAATATTAGATCAATTTCATTTAGTAAAGCCTTACTTTTTATAAGCATTTTAACTTTAATACATCACTTTATTGTTTTTAGTCTTGAATACTTTAGTTTTAATTATTTTCCTTCAATTATTTATAACACAATTTTAACAAGTATTTTTACAATAATTATAAGTATATTAGGTATTATATTGTTTACAAAAAAGAAGTAAATGAAAAGATCTGGCTTATTATCCTTTTTAATTATTTTTGTTGCACTTGTATTTATTGGGCGTTTATTTTATTTACAAGTATTAAATAACTCGTATTCTATACCTGCCCTTAATAGTTCTGCTGTAAAAGTAACCTATGATTATCCAGAAAGAGGATACATTTACGATAGAAATGGCGAATTATTGGTTGCCAATCAACTCTCTTATGATATTATGGTTATACCTAGAGAAGTAAAACCATTAGACACATTAGATTTTTGCTCTTTATTAAAAATAAGTAAAGAAGATTTTATTCAAAAATTAAACAGAGCAAAACGCTATTCTACAAGAATTCCTTCAACATTTTTAGCTCAAGTTTCTAAAAGTGATTATGCTTTTTTACAAGAAAAAATGTACAAATTTAAAGGGTTTTACATAATAAAGCGATCTTTAAGAGAATACCCTATTAATTCAGCACCAAACGTATTAGGCTATATTAGTGAAGTAAATGAGTCTATGATTAAAAAGAACCCATATTATCAACTTGGTGAACTAATTGGAACCGCTGGAGTTGAAAAAACTTATGAAGAAGTTTTAAGAGGAACTAAAGGAGTAAAATATATACAACGAGACCGGTTTAATAAAGAAATAGGTTCTTATAAAAATGGAATGTACGATACACTTCCTGTTCCTGGTAACGATATTACTTTAACCATTAATAGTACATTACAACAATACGGAGAAGCTCTAATGGCTAATAAACGTGGAGGAATTGTAGCAATTGAACCTTCATCTGGAGAAATTCTATCATTGGTCTCTACCCCTACTTACAATCCAAATTTAATGGTTGGAAGAGAACGGTCTAAAAACTTTACAAGACTTTATCTAGACACTATAAGCAACCCTCTTCTAGATAGAGGACTTCAAGGAGAATATCCACCAGGGTCTCCATTTAAAATACTTACTGCATTAGCTGCACTACAAGAAGGTGTTATTACACCTACATCAACTATTAGATGTGTTAATAATAGATTTCATTATGGAAATAGAACAATGGCCTGCCACTGTAATACATTCGGAAGTCCTTTGGCATTAAACAAAGCCATTTACCGTTCTTGTAACAGCTATTTTTCGCTTGCCTATAAAAAAGTAATTGAAAAATACCCAACATCTTCAGAAGGAATGGATGCATGGAGTAGACATATAAAAAGTTTTGGATTGGGAAACTATTTAAACAATGACTTATCTGTAGGACAAAAAGGATTGGTTCCTGACGGTAGTTTCTACGATAAATGGTATCCAAATAATAGATGGACAGCCACGTATAATATATCAAATGCAATAGGACAAGGTGAAATTTTAACAACACCTATCCAACTAGCAAATATGACCGCAGCTGTAGCAAATAGAGGTTTTTATTACATACCGCATATTGTAAAAAACATAAAAGACAAAAAAATTGATGAAAAATTCACAACACCTATTAACACAACTATTAATAAAGAACACTTTGAACCAGTAATTGAAGGTCTTTTTAATGTATTTGAAAGCCCAAACGGAACAGCTAGAAGCTCTAGAGTTGAAGGAATAGAAATTTGTGGAAAAACAGGAACTGCAGAAAATCCACACGGTCAAGACCATTCAATATTTATAGCATTTGCGCCTAAAGATAATCCTAAAATTGCCATTGCAGTTTTTGTTGAAAATGGTTACTGGGGTTCTAGATGGGCAGGTCCAATAGCCAGTTTAATGATAGAGAAATATTTAAAAGGAGAAACAACTAGACCTTATTTAGAACAAAGAATGTTTAACGGTAGTTTACAGGAAGAATACGACAAACAACTACAACTAGAAACTAAAGAAATTGAGAAGTAGAAAAACGAACATATTTTTTGGAATCGATTGGGTATTAGTACTCCTATATTTTATTTTAATCTTTTTCGGTTGGATAAATATATACTCTGCTACAATTACCGATGACCAATATGACTTAATTAACTTTTCAACTGAATATGGTAAACAATTAATTTGGATTGGACTAAGCCTTCCTTTAATTCTATTAATTTTACTTTTTGATGCTAAATTTTACGAAAAATATGCATCAATAATATATTTAATTAGTTTAGCTTCTTTACTCGGACTTTTTATTGTTGGTAAAAATATCAATGGAGCCACATCCTGGTACGATTTTGGTGGATTCAGTCTTCAACCTTCTGAATTTGTTAAAGCAGCAACTGCATTAGCAATAGCAAAATTAGTGAGTGATAAACAATTTAATTTAAAAAAATTCAACACTCAATTTCAAGCATTTCTAATTTTATTTTTTCCTGCAATATTAATTACTTTACAACCAGATCCAGGTTCTGCATTAGTGTATACAGCATTTATTTTTGTGCTTTATAGAGAAGGACTGCCTTTTTATTACATCACTGTTGGCTTTTTAACCTTAATACTTTTTGTAATTACTTTATATTTTGGCTTTATAAACACATTAATTGGCTCTCTTTTCTTATTTACATTAATTCTTATCTTTTTTAACAAATACAGAAAAAAAGCTTTTAAAAGAGGCTGGGTTAAACTTTTAGGAATCTATTTTATAAGTGCTTTTTTTATTTTTAGTGTAGACCTTGTATTTAACCACGTTTTTGAACAACGTCACCGAGATAGATTCAATATTTTATTAGGAAAAACAACAGATACAAAAAATATTGGATACAATACAAATCAATCTGTTACTACAATAGCGTCTGGAGGCCTAACAGGTAGAGGTTTTTTAGAAGGTGAACGTACACAAGGTAGTTTTGTTCCAGAAAATCAGACCGATTATATTTTTACAATTGTTGGTGAAGAATGGGGTTTTATTGGTACAACAACTGTTGTTTTAGTATTTGTTATATTTTTATTAAGAATAATTCAAGTTGCAGAACGACAAAAATCTAAATTTAGTAGGGTTTATGGTTATAGTATTGCTGCTATATTTTTCACCCATTTCACCATTAATATTGGTATGGTTTTAGGCTTACTTCCAACTATTGGAATACCACTACCCTTTTTTAGCTATGGAGGCTCTGCACTTTGGGGTTTTACGGTATTACTATTTCTCTTTGTTAGATTAGACGCAAATAGATCTTACGAGTGGTAAATTTTGCCTAATTGGCATTACGCAAGTAAAATATTATTCAAAATAAAACTGGAAATACTACAAATAACTATAAGCCTAGATAAAACACTTTACTCTTAAATTTTAAGTCAACAATTTTCAAATGTGATACCTTAACGCATTAACAATACATAAAAATGAATTGCATAAAAAAAGCATCCTAAAATTAGGATGCTTTTTTTATAAATTTTAATTAAAGAATTATAAAGAAGCTACTTGCTTAGATAATTTAGATTTTAAATTACTAGCTTTATTCTTATGAATAATGTTTTTCTTAGCTAATTTATCTACCATTGCAATAACTTTAGGAAATAACTCTTCAGCTTCCTTTTTCTCAGTTAGAGCACGTAAGTTTCTTACAGCATTACGTGTTGTTTTATGCTGATATTTATTTCTTAATTGCTTAGCGCGATTGCTTCTAATTCTCTTTAAAGCTGACTTGTGATTTGCCATTATAAAATCTTTTAATTAAATTTTGTAGTCCGTAGGGGAATCGAACCCCTGTTACCAGGATGAAAACCTGGCGTCCTAACCCCTAGACGAACGGACCATTATGTTTTTTGTCGATGACATTATTTCGTCATTGCGGATGCAAAAATACAACTATTTTTCACTTTACAAAACTTTTTTAAAAAAAATTTAATAAGCTTTTGCAAATAATACCCTCTGAGTAGACTTTTTCCCAGTAAATACACAGGCTCCAGCTTCAATTTTATTTTCTAAAGGAATGCATCTAATAGTAGCTTTTGTTAGTTCTTTTATTTTTTCCTCTGTTTCTATTGTTCCATCCCAGTGGGCAGATACAAACCCTCCTTTAGTCTCTAACGCCTCTTTAAACTCTTCAAATGTATCAACCTCGGTTGTATGCGCTTCTCTATAAGAAACGGCCTTATTAAATAAATTATCTTGAATCTGTTCTAATAAATTAGAAACAAAGCTTACAACATTATCTTGAGATACCGTTTGCTTTTCTAAAGTATCTCTTCTAGCTACTTCAACAGTATTGTTTTCTATATCTCTTTTCCCAATAGCTATCCTTACAGGTACTCCTTTTAACTCATATTCTGCAAATTTTGCACCTGGTCTAAAAGTATCTCTATCATCAAACTTAACCGAAATTCCAAGTTTTCTAAATTCTTTTACAAAAACGTCTACTTTTTCTGAAATAGCTTCTAGCTGATCATCTCCTTTATAAATAGGAACAATTACTACTTGAATTGGAGCTAATTTTGGAGGCAATACCAAACCTAAATCGTCTGAATGTGTCATAATCAACCCTCCAATTAAACGTGTAGAAACACCCCAAGAAGTTGCCCAAACATATTCTTGTTTTCCTTCTTTTGAAGTGTACTTAACATCAAAAGCTTTAGCAAAATTTTGACCTAAAAAATGAGATGTTCCAGCTTGCAATGCTTTTCCATCTTGCATTAATGCTTCAATTGTATAGGTTTCATCAGCGCCAGCAAAACGTTCACTTTCAGATTTCGAACCTTTTATTACTGGCATAGCCATAAAGTTTTCTGCAAATTCGGCATATACTTTTTGCATTTGCATAGCTTCTGACAAAGCTTCTTTTTTTGTTGTATGAGCCGTATGCCCTTCTTGCCATAAAAATTCAGCAGTTCTTAAAAATAAACGCGTTCTCATTTCCCAACGCACAACATTTGCCCATTGATTAATTAATAACGGTAAATCTCTATAAGACTGAATCCATCCTTTATATGTATTCCAAATAATAGCTTCGGAAGTTGGACGAACAACTAGTTCTTCTTCTAATTTTGCAGCAGGATCAACACGTAATTTTCCTGGCTTTTCAGGATCGTTTTGTAATCTATAATGTGTAACTATTGCGCATTCTTTTGCAAACCCTTCAGCATTTTTTTCTTCTGCTTCAAATAAACTTTTTGGAACAAATAATGGAAAGTAGGCATTTTCATGTCCTGTTTCTTTAAACATTCTATCCAATTCAGCTTGCATTTTTTCCCAAATAGCATAACCGTAAGGCTTAATTACCATACAACCTCTAACTGCCGAATTTTCAGCTAAATCTGCTTTAACTACTAGTTCGTTGTACCATTTAGAATAATCTACTTCTCTCTTTGTTAAATTCTTACTCATAATAAAACTTTGGCATAAATATTGCATCTTTTTAAATAGAAAATGCTAATTTCGACAAAATTAGTTTTTTTTGAATAGTTAACAATAAAAATTCGAATGATTATGAAAGTTTCAAATATCTTTATCCGAAAAGGCTCTCAAATAGCACTACTTTTTGTACTATTTGTTAGTTTATATTCTTGTGGTACTTATCAAAGTGCATACAACAATGATGGAATCTATGGTTCATACAATCAGCAAGATAATGAAGCTGTTGTAGTTGTTGAAAAATCTAATTTTGACCGAGATTATTTTTCGCGCCAGTTAGATGAAATTCAAAGTATTGGTGAAGAAGATGTTTTTACTGATATTGATGATTATTACTATGATGATGAAACTTACGAAGAAGATGCTTCTAATTATTACGAACCTTGGGAAAGCACAGACAACATAACTATTAATGTTGACGCTGGTTATGCAAGTGCTGGTTACTATTGGCATAATCCATTTTATTACAACTATTCTTATAACTATTATCCTTATTATTATAATTACTACAGCCCTTGGAGAACATACAACCCTTGGTTATACAATGGTTATTATGGAGACTATTACTCTTATGGTTATTATCCATATTATGGCGGGTACTATTATTACCCTTTTAGATATAATAGATACAACAACTATTACTCATACAATAATCGCTTCGCTAACAATAATTATAAAAGATATAATTCTTACGGAAAAAGAAATTCTAACAATTCAGTTTCTAGAAGAACAAGCTCATCTAATGCTACTGTAAGTAGACGAACTACAGCTAATACTTCAAGAAATACAAATAGTACAACTAGAAGAACAACAAGCACTACCAACAGAACAAACTCTGCTAGCAGAAATAGTAATGCCAATTCAAGTACTACTCAAAGAAGTACTTCAACAAGAAGCGTTACCAGTCCAACAAGACAATCTTCAACAATTACAAGAAGGAGTTCTTCATACACACCTTCTACAAGTAGGTATTCAACTAATAGAAGCAGCGTTATTAATTACACTCCTAAATCTATAAAAGGTACTGTATCAGATTATAGTAGTGGTCGTACAAAATCTACTAGAGCAACAAGTACAACTAGATCATCTAGAAGTTACACTCCTTCTAGAAGCAGCTCTTCTAACAATACTAATTATAGTAGATCATCTAGTTCTTCTAACTCAAATAGTAGTAGTAGTACATATTCTAGATCTTCATCTTCTACAAGGTCGTCTGCAACCTCTTCTAGAAGTTCTTCAAGGGGTTCATCTAGAAGAAATTAAATTTTAAAATAAATAATTATTTAAATATTATGAAAAAATTATTTTTAGCAGCAATGCTTTTCAGTATCACCTATATGTCAAATGCTCAAACTTTAGGGTATAATGATATTGGTGTATTGTTTTCAAAAGAAACCATTAATGGAACAGCTAGATATAATGCAATGAGTGGGGCTTTTGGAGCATTGGGAGGAGATTTATCTGCCATTGAAACAAATCCTGCAGGTGCTGCAGTTTTTTTAAATAGTGAATTTGCCATCTCATTAAATTTTAACAATACAGATACAAATGTAAATTATTACGGAAATAATGAATTTTCAGAAAATGACATTACAAATTTATCACAAGTTGGTGGTGTATTTGTTTTTAAAAGTTACTCAAAAAACTCTGATTGGGGAAAAGTAGCAATAGGATTTAATTATAGTATTGCCAACGATTTTGAAACACAATGGTTTGCTAATGGTAATAATAATTACCCAACTTGGATTAATGATGATAATGATGAAACTATCCAATACTTAGGGTCAGATGGCCAATATTTTGAAAATTTCAGCAAAGGTAAAAACGACAAATACACATTTACATTTGCATCAGAATTAGATAATAAATTATATTTAGGTGCTTCTTTTAGTACGTATGACATCAATAATTCTCAACGTGTTTTATTAGAAGAATACAATACTGATGGTAATGAAAATTACCTAGACGCATCTTTAATACAAGAACTTCATACCTACGGAGAAGGTTTTTCTTTTAATTTCGGTGTAATAGCTAAAGCTACTGACGACTTAAGATTAGGTTTAGCTTATCAATCACCTGTTTGGTACAACCTTTCTGAAGATTATTTAGATTCAGATTTAGAAATCTATTACAGTAATACAGACCAACTAATAACTGATTATTCTGGCTATAATGCTTTTGATTACAGATTAAAAACACCTAGTAAATTAACAGGTAGTTTTGCCTATATTTTTGATAAAAAAGGTTTAATAAGTATTGACTATATCTACAAAAATTATAGCAACATAAAGTTAAATATGAATGGGTACAATGAATTTACTGAAGAAAATAAAGTTTTCGACACAGATTTAGAAGCTGTAGGTGAATTAAGAATGGGTACAGAATGGCGTTTTGATAGATTTTCTGTAAGAGGTGGTTATCATTTTGAAAAAAGCCCTTATAAAAATGCTTTAGACTCCGACGCAGTTGAAGGGTTTTCTTTAGGAGCAGGCTTTGCTTTTAGAGGTGGAAAAATAGATGCATCGTACCAAAAAGATAACAATACTGCTCCTTATAATTTTTATCCACAATACGAAAACATAAATGCAGCTGAATTAGATATCGACACTTCTAAATTTACCATTACCTTAGTTTTAAATATTTAATTTTAATTACATATAACTACAAACGTCTCTGTAAAAGGAGGCGTTTTTTAATTTTACGCAATTACCTAAAATTGTTTTAGTACTTTTGCACAAATACTTAAAAAAATGGATACAGTTACCTTAAAAATTGAGAAAACTACAAACGATACTATACTTAAATTTACAGCAAATACAATTTTAATTAGTGGTAGTTATCAATTTAACAATATAGACGAAGCTAAAAACTCTCCTTTAGCACAACAATTATTTCATTTACCATTTATTAAACGTGTTTTAATTTCTGCAAATTTTATAGCATTAGAGCGTTTTTCAATTGTAGATTGGGCCGATGTTCAAGAAGAAGTTAAAGAACAAATAGAAAATTATTTAAATAGTCCTGGCGGAGTACTTGTTTTGGAAGAAACAACTACTACAAAAAAAGTTCCTGTTGAAATATATTCTGAAGTAACACCAAACCCAAGTGTTTTAAAATTTGTTGCAAATAAAAAACTTGTAGCGTCTGACTTAGAATACAAAAATATTGAAGAAGCTAAAAATTCACCTTTAGCAACAGAACTATATAACTTTCCATTTGTAAAAGAAATATTTATTTCAGAAAATTATGTTTCAATTACAAAGTTTGATGTTGTTGAATGGAGTGAAATAACAAATGAAATTAGAAGTTTTATAAAAGAATTTGTTGCAAATGGTAAAACTATTGTAAACGAAAGCAAACAACCGACAGCAAATAAACAAAATGAAAGTGTTCAACTAGAAGACTTAGATGATGTATCTAAACAAATTATTGCAATTTTAGATGAACATATTAAACCTGCCGTTGCTGCCGATGGAGGTAATATTTTATTTCAATCGTACGAAGAAAACACTAAAACTGTAAATGTTATTTTACAAGGCGCTTGTAGTGGTTGCCCTTCTTCTACAATTACTTTAAAAAATGGTATTGAAAATATGTTAAAACAGTTAATTCCTGGACAAATAGAACAAGTTGTAGCTATAAATCAATAACCAATGGCAAATAAAATTAATCCTTACAAAGATTCCGACTTAGGTAAAAAGGAACAAGTTGCTCAAATGTTTGACACCATTTCTAATGAATATGATGGTTTAAACCGAGTTATTTCTTTTGGAATCGATATTAAATGGCGTAAAAAAGTTGTTAAAATAATTGGAGCTACTAATCCGGATAAAATATTAGATATAGCAACTGGAACTGGTGATTTAGCAATTAATTTAGCCGAAACAAGTGCTTCTAAAATAATTGGTTTAGATATTTCTGAAGGCATGTTAAATGTTGGGCGTAAAAAAATTGAGAAATTAGAGCTAAACAATCAAATTGAAATGGTTTTTGGAGATTCTGAGAATATTCCTTTTGAAACCGATTATTTTGATGCAATTACCGTTGCTTTTGGAGTTCGTAATTTTGAGAATTTAGAAAAAGGTCTATCTGAAATTTACCGTGTTTTAAAACCAAACGGGACTTTTGTTGTTTTAGAAACCTCTATTCCAACCAAAACACCTTACAAACAAGGCTATAAAATATACGCAAAATACATATTACCTCTTATAGGAAAACTATTTTCAAAAGATAAAACAGCATACAAATACTTATCTGATTCTGCAGCTGCTTTTCCTTACGGAAAAGCTTTCAACAATATTTTAGATAAAATTGGGTTTATAGATATTGAAAACAAACCACAAACATTTGGAGTGGCTTCAATTTATATAGCAAAGAAATAGTTTATGAAACGAGCATGCTTAAAAAGTTTATCTTCTAACGAAATGACTAATAGCAAACAGCATGTAACCTCTAAAACAATAAGATAGACACATGAAAAAAACGGCTCTGATATTTATTTTTATTTTTGGTATTACTTCTTTATATGCTCAAAAAAAAGATAAAGTTATCTACAAACAAAACTGGGATAAACAAACCATTTTTTGGGGATTCTATTTAGGTCTGAATCAAAAAGATTTTAAAATTTCATACTTAAACGAAGATACTTTTATTACTTCAAAACCTTCCACAGGATTTAATGTTGGATTAATTGGAGATTTAAGGCTGCATAAAAACATTAACCTTAGATTAGAACCTGGACTTTCTAGCAATACTAAAACCTTGCATTTTAGAAATCAAACTTTAATTACCCCTCAAGATAGTATTAGAGATGTAAATGCTACGTACTTAAGAATTCCATTACTTGTAAAACTGAGTACAGACAGACTGTACAATATTCGACCTTATTTAATTGGAGGAGTTTCGTACGATTATAATTTTTCTAGTAATGAAGACAATCCAGCTGATAATTTTGATACTGAATTTAGAATGAAAAAACATAATTTTACTTATGAAATTGGTTTTGGTGTAGATTTTTACCTTCCTTATTTTATTTTTTCACCATCAATTAGAGGTGTTTTCGCCATAAATGATGAACTTGTTAGAGATAATGAATCTAATGGCTATAGCCCATGGACTGGAAATGTAGATTATTTTGGAACAAGAGGTGTGTTTTTAAAATTGGCATTTCATTAATTAGTTCTTTTAAATTCGCTTAATAAAATAGCTGTTGCAGTGGCAACATTTAAACTTTCTGTTTGTTGTAAATTTCCAAATCTAGGTATTGAAATAGCATTATCTAATAAATTTAAAATAGGTGTACTAATTCCATTTGCTTCATTTCCCATAACTAAAACAGCTTCTTTAGGTAAAGTAGTTTTATACACGTTTTCGCCATCCATTAAAGTAGCATATTTAGCTTTTTTAGTACTTTTTAAATAAACTTTTAAATCTGTATAAAAAACAGCAACCCTTGTTAAAGAACCCATAGAAGCTTGTACCACTTTTGCATTGTAACAATCAACAGTATCTTTAGAACAAATAAGTTGATCTATACCAAACCAATCACACAATCTAATAATTGTACCTAAATTTCCTGGATCATTAACTTCATCTAAAGCTAACACTAAACCTTCATTTTCTATAAAATTAGTAACTGGTATTTTAAATATTGCAATTACATTATTTGGTGTTGATAAGCTACTTGCTTTTTTTAAATCAGCTTCAGAAATTAAAGTTACATTTTCGCAATTTTTAAAATGAGATGCATCAACACAAAACAAACGTTCTAACTCAAAATCTGATTCTAAAAATTCATTTACCACCTTAATACCTTCAGCAATAAATAAATTACTTGTTACTCGGTACTTTTTTTTACGTAAGCTCGTTATTAACTTTAGTTGATTTTTACTTAAACTCATTTATTTTTATATATAAAATAGTAATTGGGTAATACTCCGAAAAGTTTTACATTTGAACAAATTTAAACTCTTATTTTTGAAAAACAATTTTATAATATTACTAATTTTAATAAGCGTAACTTTAAGTTTTTCTTCTTGTAACACTTTAAAGTATGTTTCGGATGACGAATATTTGCTTACCAAAAATTCAGTTTATGTAAATTCTAAAAAAAATGTTGATACAGAAATAACAGATTATATTGTACAACGCCCCAATCAATTGGTTTTAGGAATGCCTTTTCCACTTCATTTTTACAATATTGGAAATAAAAATTTTGAAACTGATTATGAACAATGGAAAATTGAACACCCAAATACTTCAAAATTTATAACAGCTATATTTTCAGAAAAACAAACTAAGGGTTTGCATAATTTTAAAAAAGGATCTCATCAATGGTTTTTAAATAATGGTGAATCTCCAGTAATTTTTGACAAAAAAAAAGCAGCTCAAACTAGCAATAACCTAATGTTACATTACTATAATGAAGGTTATTTTAATGCAAAAGTTGATTTTGAAGAAATAAAAAGTAAACGTAACAAAGTTGTAATAAACTACAATATAAACACAGGTAAACCTTATACACTAGATACTATAACTACAAATATAACATCTAAAGTTTTAGATTCTATTTACACTGCTAACAAGGGTAAATCTTTTTTAGAAAAAGGAAAACAATTTAAGTATACCCTCTTTTTTGAAGAACAAAACAGAATTAATGAACTCTATAGAAATTCTGGAATTTATCGCTTTAATAAAAATGCAATATTAATAGAAGCAGATACTGCAAATTACAAATCTAATATAGACTTAATAATTAATGATAGTATTGCTAATGTTCCTTTTATAGTTCAAAAAATTAAAAATATAAATATTTATACAGACTATTCATATAACACAAAAGACGAACCTATAAAAGACAGTTTAAATTATAATGGGTATTTATTTTTGTCACAAAAAAAACTTAAATACAATCCAAAATTACTTTTAGAAAGTATTTTTATAGAGCCAAATACAATTTATAAAGATAAAACTAGAGAATTAACACGTAAAAATTTAAGACGTTTAAATAATTTTAAAACTATAAATATAAAATATACAGAACTAGAAGATGATTTTTTAGAAGCTTCCATCTATTTATCTCCTTTAAAAAAATACTCAATAGGTACAAGTACAGAACTTACGCGATCTAACGTAAGACGTTTTGGTATTTCAGAAAAAATTTCATTCTCTAATTTAAATGTTTTTAAAGGAGCTGAAATATTAAGATTTTCTGTACAAGGTTCTTTTTTAGACTCTAAAGACGCTGCTGATAATGATAATTTATTAAACGCTTGGGAAGTTGGAGCCGATATAAATTTAGAATTACCTCGTTTTTTATTTCCGTATAATTTCAAGAAAATTATACCTAAAAGTATGGAACCACAAACAATTTTTACTTTAGGTACAAGTCTGCAAAAAAACATTGGATTAGATAAACAAAAATTTACTGGTATAATAGATTATACTTGGAAATCTACAACTACTAAAACACATAGTTTCGAATTACTTAATGGTCAATTTATAAAGAATTTAAATATTGAATCTTATTTTGACATTTACACTTCTGAATATGATGATTTAGCAGAAATACAAGAAGCCTATTTTCCTAATGTAGAACTAACAGAGAATTCGGCAATATCATTTATTCATAATTATATTGATGATGCTTTTGAAACATCTAACGAAACACAATACAAAACAGCTAAAAACATTGAAGCTAGATATAATATTATTACAGAAGATGTAGTAATACCATCAATGGCATATACATTTACCTACAACAATAGTGAAAATTATAAGGATACCGATTTCTCCTATTTTAAAGCTCGTTTAGCATCATCTGGCACGCTACTAACTCAACTTTCAAAACAAACAGATCAAAACAATGTAAAAACACTATTTAATACTCCAATTGCACAATATGCTAAAATAGATTTAGAGTATAAAAAATTCTGGAATATATCCTTAGAGAACGTAATTGCTTTTAGAAGTTTTTTAGGCGTTGCCCTACCCTATAACAATTCTAACTCCATACCATTTAGTAGAAGTTATTTTATTGGAGGCCCAAACGATCTAAGAGCTTGGAAAATTTACGATTTAGGTCCTGGATCTACTAAAACCGGATTGGAATACAATATTGGAAATTTAAAATTTATTAGCAGTTTAGAATACCGATTTAAAATAATTAATAGTATAAAAGGAGCATTATTTATAGATGCAGGTAATATTTGGGATATTACAGATTCTGATTTAACTGAAGCAGATGCAAAATTCAATGATTTTAACTCTTTAAAAGATATTGCAATAGGTTCTGGATTTGGAATTAGATACGATTTAAGCTTTATTTTATTACGTTTAGATTTAGGCTTTAAAACATACGAACCATACAATACAACTGGCAATAAATGGTTTCAAAATTATAATTTTAAAAACAATGTCTATAATTTTGGAATTAGCTACCCATTTTAACAAAAAAACTATTTCGTTTTCGTTTTTTTTCAGTTCTAAGCCTATTTAATAGGTAGAAATCCTTAATTTTGTTATAATCAAATTAAACACAATTAATATAACTATATTATTATGAGTCATACAATTAAACCCGGAGTTGCAACAGGAAGCGAAGTGCAAGAGATTTTTAAATTAGCAAAATCAAAAAAATTCGCATTACCAGCTGTAAATGTTACAGGATCTAACACAATTAACAGTGTTTTAGAAACTGCAAAAGAATTAAATTCTCCTGTAATTATTCAATTCTCTAACGGAGGAGCACAATTTAATGCAGGTAAAGGATTATCTAATGAAAATCAAAAATCAGCTATTGCTGGTGGTATTGCAGGAGCAAAACACATACACACATTAGCAGAAGCCTATGGAGTGCCAGTAATTTTACACACAGACCACTGTGCTAAAAAATTATTACCTTGGATTGATGGATTATTAGATGCAGGTGAACAATTTTTTAAAGAAACTGGTAAACCATTATTTAGTTCTCATATGATTGATTTATCTGAAGAACCAATCGAAGAAAACATTGAAATTTGTAAAACCTACTTAGCACGTATGGCTAAAATGGGAATGACCTTAGAAATTGAATTAGGTATTACAGGTGGTGAAGAAGACGGTGTAGATAACTCTGATGTTGATGCATCAAAATTATATACACAACCTGAAGAAGTTGCATACGCTTATGATGAACTTAAAAAAGTAAGTAACAACTTTACAATTGCTGCTTCATTTGGAAATGTTCACGGTGTATACAAACCAGGAAACGTAAAATTAACACCAAAAATCTTAGATAATTCTCAAAAATATATCGAAAAGAAAAATGGAACACAACCTAACCCTGTAGATTTTGTATTCCACGGAGGTTCTGGTTCTTCATTAGAAGAAATTAGAGAAGCTATTGGATATGGTGTTGTTAAAATGAATATCGACACAGATCTTCAATTTGCTTTTACTGAAGGAATTAGAGATTATATGAATGATAAAATCGACTATTTAAGAACACAAATAGGAAATCCTGATGGAGCTGATAAACCTAACAAAAAATACTACGATCCTCGTGGTTGGTTACGTAAAGGTGAAGAAACTTTTAAAACACGTTTAAAACAAGCTTTTAAAGATTTAAACTGTATAGATACCTTATAAAATCTAGGTTAACACTTTAAATATTCAAAGAGAACATATAAAAATATGTTCTCTTTGTTTTTTTTTAGTAATTTGCAGCACTATTTCTCAACATAAAACAATATAACTATGTCATCTTGGTTTAAAAGAAAAGATAAGGGAATTCAAACAGCAACGGAAGATAAGAAAGATGTACCAAAAGGATTATGGTACAAAACGCCTAGTGGTAAAGTTGTTGATACCGATGAATTAAAAGAAAATTATTATGTGAGTCCAGAAGATGGGTACCACGTAAGAGTTGGAAGCGCAGAATATTTTGAAATTCTTTTTGATGATAATAAATTCAAAGAGTTCGACAAAAATATGGTTTCTAAAGATCCATTAAAATTTACTGACACCAAAAAATATACAGAACGCTTAAAACAAGCTTACGAAAAAACAAAACTTAAAGATGCTATTAGAACAGCTGTTGGAAAATCTTTAGGTAAAGACTTAGTAATTGCCGCAATGGATTTCGCTTTTATAGGTGGTTCAATGGGTAGTGTTGTTGGAGAAAAAATTTCTCGCGCAATTGATTATTCAATAAAAAACAAAGTTCCTTTTTTAATGATTTCTAAATCTGGAGGAGCTAGAATGATGGAAGCATCATACTCGTTAATGCAATTGGTAAAAACATCTGCCAAAATTGCACAACTTGCAGAAGCTCGCATTCCATACATTTCATTATGCACAGACCCAACAACAGGAGGAACAACCGCATCTTATGCTATGTTAGGCGATGTAAACTTTGCTGAACCAAATGCTTTAGTTGCATTTGCTGGACCTAGAGTGGTTAAAGATACTACAGGAAAAGACCTACCCCCAGGATTTCAAAGATCTGAATTTGTACTAGAACATGGGTTTCTAGATAAAATTATTGAACGTAAAAATTTAAAACAACAAATTAATCTTTATATAGACCTAGTAGAAAATTTACCTATTAGAAAATAGTTACTTTAAATATTAATTAATTTTATTCAAACAATTAATATTCAAAATAATAATAGTACCTTTGCAAACTATTAACTGCATAGTGCAGTATTAATACATAAAAATTATTAATAAAATTAATGTTAGCATGTACTTAACAAAAGAGAAAAAAGCGGAAATTTTCGCAAAACACAACGAATCAGCAACAGATACTGGTTCTTCAGAAGGTCAAATTGCCTTATTTACTTATAGAATTAACCATTTAACTGAACACTTGAAAAGAAATCGTAAAGATTATAATACTGAGCGCTCATTAGTAAAATTAGTAGGTAAAAGAAGAAATTTACTTGATTATCTAATTAAAACTGATATTGTAAGATATCGTGAGATAATTAAAGAATTAGGAATAAGAAAATAATTTCGACAAAAAAAGAGGCAAAATTATTGCCTCTTTTTTTTTAACATTCTTATTCAAAGAAAGCTTAAATTAAACTTTTCATTGGGAAACACAACACAACGACCAATTGTTTAATTAAAATTTAAAAAATTATTTATGATACCGAAGGTACATACACAAACTATTGATTTAGGAGATGGAAGAACCATCACAATCGAAACCGGAAAATTAGCAAAACAAGCCCATGGTTCTGTTGTTGTTAAAATGGGAAACACCATGTTATTAGGTACAGTTGTATCTAATTACGATGCAAGCGCTGTAGATTTCTTGCCATTAACTGTAGATTATAGAGAAAAATATGCTGCTGCAGGTAAATACCCTGGAGGTTTCTTTAAAAGAGAAGCTAGACCAAGTGATAGCGAAATATTAACAATGCGTTTAGTTGACCGTGTATTACGTCCATTATTCCCTAAAGATTATCACGCAGAAACACAAGTTATGATACAATTAATGTCTCATGACGATACTGTTATGCCAGATGCATTAGCTGGTTTAGCCGCATCAGCTGCAATTCAGTTAAGTGATATTCCTTTTGAAACACCAATTTCTGAAGTAAGAGTAGCTAGAATTAACGGAGAATTCGTAATCAACCCTAGTAGAATTCAATTAGCTGAAGCTGATATTGATATGATGGTTGGTGCTTCTGAAGATTCTGTAATGATGGTTGAAGGTGAAATGAATGAATGTAGCGAAGAAGAAATGGCAGATGCTATTAAGTTTGCACACGAAGCAATTAAAATTCAATGTGCTGCACAAACTGCATTAGCAGAATCATTTGGAAAAAAAGAAACACGTACGTATGAAAAAGCAGTAAATGACGAAAAATTAGAAAAACTAGCGCATGATTTTTCATACCAAAAAGTATACGATATAGCAAAAGCAGGAAGTTCAAAACACGAACGTAGTGCTGCATTTGCAGAAATAAAAGAAGCTTTTAAAGCTACATTTTCAGAAGAAGAATTGGCTGAAAAAGGAGACTTAATTTCTAAATATTACAGTAAAGCTGAAAAAAGTGCTATTAGAAACTTAACTCTTGAAGAAGGTTTACGTTTAGATGGAAGAAAAACTACAGAAATTCGCCCTATCTGGTGTGAAATAGACTATTTACCATCAGCACACGGTTCTTCAATTTTTACTCGTGGTGAAACTCAAGCATTAGCAACAGTTACTTTAGGTACTTCTAGAGATGCAAATGTATTAGACTCACCAACATACGAAGGGGAAGAACGTTTTTATTTACACTATAACTTCCCTCCTTTCTCAACTGGTGAAGCTAGACCTTTAAGAGGTACTTCACGTAGAGAAGTAGGACACGGAAACTTAGCTCAACGTGCTTTAAAAGGAATGATTCCTGAAGATTGCCCTTACACTGTAAGAGTTGTTTCAGAAATATTAGAATCTAACGGTTCTTCTTCAATGGCAACTGTTTGTGCTGGTACAATGGCATTAATGGATGCAGGTGTTAAAATGAAGAAACCTGTTTCTGGTATTGCAATGGGATTAATTTCTGATGGTGATAAATATGCTGTATTAAGTGATATTTTAGGTGATGAAGATCATTTAGGTGATATGGACTTTAAAGTTACTGGTACTGAAGATGGTATTACAGCTTGCCAAATGGATATTAAAATTAAAGGATTATCTTACGAAATTTTAGTAAAAGCACTAAAACAAGCTCGTGAAGGTCGTTTACATATTTTAGGAAAAATTACTGATACAATTGCACAACCAAATGAAGATGTAAAACCACATTCTCCTAAAATGGTTTCTAGAGTTATTCCTAACGAATTTATTGGAGCTTTAATTGGTCCAGGTGGAAAAGTAATTCAAGAAATGCAAAAAGAAACAGGTTGTACTATTGTTATTAACGAAGATCCTGTAACTGAAGAAGGTATTGTTGAAATTTTAGGAACTAACCAAGATGGTATTGATAGTGTTTTAGCTAAAATAGACTCTTTATTATTTAAACCTGAAGTAGGAAGTATTTATGAAGTTAAAGTAATTAAAATGTTAGATTTTGGTGCAGTTGTAGAATATACAGAAGCTCCAGGAAACGAAGTTTTATTGCACATTTCTGAACTTGCTTGGGAACGTACAAATAATGTAACAGATGTTGTTAATATGGGTGATGTTTTTGATGTAAAATACTTTGGTAAAGATCCTAAAACTCGTAAAGAAAAAGTATCTAGAAAAGCTATTTTACCTAAACCAGAAGGTTTTGTAGAAAGACCTCCAAGAGATAATAATCGAGGCAGAGATAATCGTGGTAGAGATAACCGCAGAGATGATAGAAAACCAAGATCTAGAGATTAATTCTTCTCTATTAAAAAATTATAAAAACCTACAATTAAATATCTTTAATTGTAGGTTTTTTTTATAACATTAACTTACCACAATAAATTAATGAACAAGGTTTAAACTGCCTTTTTTATGTTAATTTCTAACTAAAAATAAAATAAAATCATTATTTAATAACATCTATTTTAACTTGTATATTTATAATATTGATTTAAACTTAAATTCAAAAAAACATAACACACTGTTTTATAGGTTCTTACTTTGAAATATGATAAAACTAAAATTGTTTTTAATAAAGCTTATATATCTTTCTTAAATTTGGTTACTTATAAAAGCCTAATAAAATTTAATGAATCTTATACTAATAGAAATACGTAACAAAAATGAAAAAGTTTTCAAAAACTTTTTTAACAAGCATTATGCTGATTTAGTTTCGTATGCTAATAAATACCTTTTTGATAAAGATTCTAGCGAGGACATTGTACAAGAAGTATTTATTTATATTTGGGAGAATGCTGAAAACCTAAATATACAATCTTCGTTAAAAGGCTATATGTATTCTATGGTAAGAAACAAATGTTTAAACTTTTTAAAATCTATAAAAATTACTGATAGTTTCGAACTTTTAGAATTTAATATAAATTTAATAACTGAACATGTTTTTAATTCTAGTTCAGAAGATGAAAAAAAAATAGTTTACCATCAAATATTAAAGATTATAGATACGCTTCCAGAAAAAATGCAACAGGTTGTACGTTTAAAATTCCTTCACAATTATAAATATTCTGAAATAGCTGCAGAACTTAATATTTCAATAAACACGGTTAAAACACAACTTAAAAGAGCTAAATTTAAAATTACAGAGTCAATAACTACAATCCTTATATTACTTCAAATAAATCAATAAAAAAGGCTTTTACAAGAAAAATAAACACTTTATTTCATCTTTTATTAAAAAAAAATCATTTTTTATGTAACCCATTATTAAGTTTTTGTTGTCTTAATATTAAACGAAAGCAACTAATGGAATTTAAGTTAATCATAAAAAATCTGAATAACACACTTACTGACCAAGAAAAAGTGATTTTCAACTCTTGGTATAACGAGTCTAAAAAACACAAAACCTATTATGACCACGTAGCCAAAAATTATTCAAAAGATTTAGATATTATTGATCTAGAAAAAGGATGGAATCGTATTGAAAAACGAATAAAACCGACTCCTTATCTTCTAAAAAACAACTTTTTAAAATATTCTGCAGTTGCAGCTTCTCTTTTACTATTAATTTCTGTAAGCTTAATCTTTTATAAAAACAGTATCAGTACAACATCTAAAATAGTAAATACTGAAATAAAAATTGGTTCAGACAAAGCTATTTTAACCTTAGAAAATGGTGAAGAAATAGATCTAGAAAAAGGTAAAGAAATTAAAACAACAAATGCAGAAAGTAATGGCGAAAAACTAATCTACAAAAAAACAGAAGAAACAGAAACACCTAAAATAGCATACAATTACCTTACAATACCAAGAGGTGGTCAATTTTATTTAGAACTATCAGATAGAACTAAAGTGTGGTTAAATTCTGAAACACAACTAAAATACCCAGTTACATTTATTGAAGGAGAAACTCGTAAAGTAGAATTAGTTTATGGAGAAGCTTATTTTGATGTATCTCCAAGTACCCTTAATAACGGAGCTTCTTTTATAGTACAATCTAAAACACAAAATGTAGAAGTTTTAGGTACCGAATTTAATATTAAAGCCTACCAAGACGAAGCTTTTTCTTATACAACACTTGTTGAAGGTAAAGTAGCGGTTGAAACAAATTACAACAAAGTAATTCTACAACCAAAACAACAAGCAATTGTTAACCCTAAATCAGAAACAATTATTATTGAAAACATAGACATTTATAATGAAGTTTCTTGGAAAGATGGTGTCTTTAGCTTTGACCATATGCCACTTAATAAAATTGCTAGAGTACTATCTAGATGGTATGATATTGATGTTCAGTTTAAAAATATTGAAATAGGAAATACTGAGTTTAATGGAATCTTAAGAAAAAATCAATCTTTAGAAGATATTTTAACAACTATTAAAAATACAAACAACATCAACTACAAAATAGATGATAGAACAATTATATTTAATTAAAAAAAATAATAACAAAAAACACCTTTAAAAATGAAGAAAACTTAACATCTAATTTTAAGTTCTAGAAATTAGAATTTGAAAAAATCATTTAAAACGAATTTAAATAAAAAAAGGGAAATTAGGTTCACATCTCTCACAACACAAACCTAAAACTCCCCTAAGACTTAATTAATTAAAACAATGTTTAACTAACTAACTTTGCAAATTTATGGAAAATATGTTTACTAACTCGCTTTTCTTTCTTACAAAGAAAAAGCTTTTACTCAACCTTATGAAATCATTTTTATTTTTGTTTTGCACTACGGTCTTTGGCTTTTCATCAGGTGATATTCTTTCCCAAAACGCAAAAGTTGAAATTGACACAGACAAAATAATCACGGTAGATGAGGTTTTTAAAATTATTAAAAGCCAAACCGAATATACTTTTATTTATCGCTCAGATTTATTTAAAGACTACCCAAAAGTAGCTGTAAAAAAAGGAGTAATAGAAGCCAATAAATTATTGGAAATGAGTTTATCTGAAGGAGATTTTAACTTTGAATTTTCTAAAAACAATACAATTGTTATTAAAGAAAAAACACTCCCTATTATTCAACAAACTATTAACGGAAAAGTTACAGATGAAAATGGAGAACCGCTATTAGGTGTAACAATTATTGTAAAAGGTGCTGCAACTGGTACTGTTTCTAATATAGATGGAATATTTTCAATTAAGGCAAACATAGGAGATGAATTAATTTTAACCTATGTTGGCTTTATAGAAAAAACTATAAAAATTGAAAACTTTGACCCTTTAACTATAACCCTTAGAGAATTAACCAATACTTTAGAAGAAGTTGTTGTTACTGGTTATTATTCTATCCCAAAAGAAAGAGCTACAGGTTCTTTTAGCAATGTAACAGGTGAAGAATTACAAAAAATTACTAGTTTAAGTGTTAAAGACAAAATTGAAGGTATTGTACCTGGGTTATTATTTGAACCTAATTATGCTTCAGATCAAAGCCCTACAACAGAAAGAAGCCGCGGTTTAGTTATACGTGGAGCAAGTACATTAGGAGATAACTCACCTTTAATTGTTGTTGATGGCTTTCCAGTAATTTCATCCGACGGTGTAGATCCTTGGTCTACAATTAACCCAGATGATGTAGAAAGTTTAACTGTTTTAAAAGATGCTGCCGCAGCTTCTATCTGGGGAGCTCAAGCAGCAAATGGGGTAATTGTTATTAAAACAAAAGCTGGAAATACTTCAAAAAAAGCAAAAATAGATGTATCTATTGAATATATAGTGCAACCTAAACCCGATTTATTTGAAATCCCCTTTGCGTCAAGTGCAGAATCTATAGATATATATAAATCTTTATTTTTAGACAACAACTATTACGACAACTTATTACAATCCTTTTTCCGTGATCGCTATGAGTTTCCTGAGGTAATAGATGTACTTGTACAAATGAAAGCTGGTGAAATTACAGATCAAACTGGAAATCAACTTTTAAGCGATCTTTCTAAAATTGATGTTCGTGATGAATTTTCGGATTTATTTTACCGTATGGAAACTAACCAAAAAGTAAATATTTCTTTTAGTAAAGGCGATGAAACCAACAACTTACGCGCTTCATTAATGAGTCTTGAAAGTAATAAATATGCTGTTGGAGACTCTAATAGTCAAATTATTGGAAACTTCAACAACACTTTTAAACCTGTAGATTGGTTTAATATAACTTTTGGAATGAATTTTTCAATGTTAAAGCAAGACAAAAATGGAGTTGCAATTGGAGAGTTAAGTAATATTCCACAAATGTCACGTATTTTAGATGATAACGGTGACTATTTACCAATGATTAAAAATGATTACGATGATAGTTATTATGATGTTTCTACCCAAAAAAGAAGAGATCTTGTAGAACAATATAATTTACCTTACGATTGGGACTGGAATTTAAAAAGAGACATTGACAATAGAGATATTACAGACGAAAAAAATGACCTTCGTTTAAATGCTAAAGTTTCTTTTATTCCTTTAAAAGGTTTAAATATTGACATCTCTTATCAATACCAACGTAATAATTCATTATACAGTAATTATATGAATGAAGAAACTTGGTATGTAAGAAATGCTGTAAACGAATTTGCTAGAACCGATGGTTCTTTTCCAATACCAGCTGGTGGAATGCTATATGAAAGACGTTCAACTTCTACATCTAACGACGGAAGAGTTCAAGCAAGCTACAACCGTATTTTTGAAGACCACAGCATTAAGTTATTAGGTGGTTTTGAAATTAGAAAAGACTACTATGAAAGTTTACCATATGGTTTTTATGGTTACGATCCACAAGCTTTAACTCAAATTACTGCATTAAACTACCAAGATGATGTTAATCCTAGAATGACAGGAGATAACGAATGGAGAGGAACCATTCCTCCAATTCCAACCCAACCAACTACAAGTATACGTCTTCAAGGTAGAGACAATAGATTTGTATCTTATTACGGAAATGGAATTTACACCTATAAAAACAAATACGATTTTACCGGTAGTATCCGTTTAGATAAAACTAATTTATATGGTAGAACACCATCATACCGCAACTTACCACAATGGTCTTTAGGTTTAGGTTGGAGTTTAGATAAAGAGACTTTCTTTAATGTTGATAATGTAGATAGATTACGCTTGAGAACTTCTTATGGTTGGAATGGACATATTGACAAATCTGCAAGTCCATACATAAATGGTACTCCATGGGTTGATGCTGTTAACCAAACACAATACGCTGCTGTACTAACTACACCAAACCCAGGTTTAACATGGGAAAAAACTAAAACCTATAATATTGGAGCAGATTTTTCTATGTTTGGCCAAAGACTTCAAGGTGAAATAGAATTGTACAACAAACAATCTGAAGATGTTTTAACAGATATTGCCGTAAATCCTACATACGGTTTTTATTACGATGAAGCTACTTTAAATGCAGGTGACATATCTAATAAAGGTGTGGAATTTGATATTAGCGGACTAATTATAGACAAAGAAATTAAATGGAAATCTCTTTTAAATTTTTCGTACAATAAAAATGAAGTCCAAAATGTAAAATCAACTTCAGCAAATATTGCTTCTAGAACAAGTTTATCTCAATTTTACCCAGTAGCTGGTCAACCTGTAGATTTTTTAGCTGTTGCAGAATGGGCTGGATACAGTGAAAATGGATTGCCTCAAGTTTATTTAGATGGCGAAATTACTGAGATATCCGATATTAGCTATAGTGGTGTAGATGTAGACAAACTTTTTAAATTTGTTGGTCAACGTTCTCCTAAAACATTTGGTTCTTGGACTAATAATATTTCTTATAAAAACTTTGAACTTTCTGCTCGTTTTTTATATAGCTTCGGAAATAAATTTTTAAAAGATTCACCTCCAAGAAACTTATTATATAACTATACAAGCTACCGTACATTCCATACTTTTAATACAGATTTATTAGTAGATCGTTGGCAAACAGGAGCAGATAATGAAACCGCTTCTATGTATTCTTTAGATACTAAAGTATCTAATTATCTTACAACTTTAACAAACGATTATATTGCTCAATACAATTCTCAAAATGTATTAGATGCTGGTCAAATTAGATTACAAAGTATTAGTCTTGCTTACCGTATCCCTTCAAAAATATTAGGTGGTATAAACAATGCTAGAATTCAATTTCAAGCAAAAAATTTAGGACCAATTTTCTTAAAAAACAAAGAAGGTATAGACCCATCATTTCCTAAATATAGTTCATCTTTATATTCAGCGTATTACAACGTAATTAGAGATCGTCCAGAATACTCACTTTCTTTACAATTAAACCTATAATCTCACTCAAATACTTAATTATGAAAAAACTATTAATTATATTAGTATCGTTGGCATGTTTAGTATCATGTAGCGATTTTTTAGAAACTTTTCCAAAAGGACAGATTGTAGCAAAAACCACAAGTGATTTTAGATTGCTTTTAGACAACGCTGACACCCGATATTCTAATAATCTTTCTCAAACTTCAATGTACGTTGATGTTGTTTCAGATAATTCTCAAGTAACTCGTGAAACTTGGCAAGAATGGATAGATCAAAGATCTCACCTTAAACAATTATACTCTTTTGAAACTCAAGTTTGGTTACCAGATGGAGCAACTGGAGATGTTGTTTGGAAAAATGCCTACTATATTAGCACCTTGGTAAGTAATATTTTAGACGAACTTCCACGTGCAGATGATAATTTACGACTTCAATATCAATTAGCAGCAGAAGCAAAAGTACACCGCGCATATGCATACCTTACTTTAATTAACATTTATGCAAAACATTATAATGAAGCTACAGCGTCAAGTGATATGGGAGTTCCTTTAATTGAAAACCCAGTTGATTTACCAAGTCTAGAACGAGCTTCTGTTAAAAAAGTATACGATTTTATTTTAGAAGATTTACTTAGTTCTGTAGATGATTTACCAGACAATGTTTCTGGACAATTTATACATAGACCAACTAAAACAGCTGCTTATGCTATTTTAGCAAGAACATATTTATATATGGGTGATTATGAAAATGCAGCTTTATATGCAGATAAAAGTTTAGCAATTAATTCATTTTTATATGACTATAACACAATTTATACAGGAAATGCTAGTAGCGATAATTTAATTGGTGTATCAAGAACATCAGATCAAGAAATACTATTACATAAAACAACTACTAAAGGAGGGCATTTACGTGAATATTTACAATTAGATTCCATCTCTTTTAATAAATTGTATAGTGATTATAAAATTATTGATACGACTACAACAATTAATTACGATTTAAGAAGACCTTTATGGTTTAGCGGCTTAACTGAGAATGGCAAACTTATAAGCAGCCAGCCTTCATACGTTTTTTCTGATGGAGGGCATCGATATTCTGTTGATAATGATTTTAATGTTGACTATACACCTATAACAACATCAGAAATGTATGTTACAAGAGCTGAAGCAAATGCACGTTTAGGTAACCTTCAAAATGCATTAGATGATATTAACACGTTAAGAACACACCGCTTTATGTCTGGATCATATACAAACCTTTCGTTAGCAGATTTAAATAATAATCAACAAAATGTATTAGATGAAGTTTTATTAGAACGAAGACGTGAATTATATGGTAAAGATTTAAGATTATTTGACATAAAACGCCTAGAATTAGGTGTGGAACATACTTTAGGCACTGAAACAAAAAGTATTCCTGCAAACGATCCAAAACTTGTATGGCCTGTACATTATGAATATCTAGACCTTAACCCAGAAATTGGTCAATTTCAAAGATAATAACTTTTTTATAAAAACATAAAATGAAAAAAACAACTATCTTAAGATTTCTAGTAACCAAGAGCTTTATAATGCTCTTGGTACTAACTTCTTGTTCAGAAAAAAAGCCATTAGTTACAGTTAACAACACTATAAATATTCAAGGAAAATTAATTGATTACGATCAATTTCAAGGTTTAATAACCTATGATGAATACGATTTACTAAAAAAAACAAAAAAAAATAAGTTTGACATTGACAGTACAGGCTATTTTAATTTTGACATAACAGTAGAAAAACCTATTAAAGCAACACTCGATTTTGGACGAGTTATGATAAAAGGTAATGGAAACAACCGTTATATATACCTGTTTTTAAATCCAGGAGATAGTATTTTTATTGATGCTGGAATGGATGTAATTTCAGATAAAGATGTAATAAAAAACACTCTAAAACTAAAAGGTTCTGGCGCTATAAATAGTACGTTTGTAAATCAAGAAGATTATACATTTAACTCTTACGAACAACGAAGAAACAACAATTACTTGTTTATTGTTGAAAAAGAAGCAGCTGATTATGCTAAAACAGTAGATAGTATTAAAAATGTTAAATTAATTTATTTAGAAAATTATAAAAAAACACATCCGATAAGTCAAAAGTTAGTTGAAATTTATAGAGATGAATACGAAAATTTAGCAATTATTAGAAAAATGAATTACCCTTCTAGTCACGAAGGATATACAAAAGGGCATATTCCTGTATTACCTAATGACTATTATGATTTTGTAAAAGATATAAAAATAAGCAACAACTTAGAAGAAAAAGGATTGCCATATTTACGTTTTGTACATTATTACATTACAAATAAGTTGGCATTAGAAAAAGAAAAAGGTAACGATATTGAATTTCTAAGTTTTGTAGATCAAGAACTAGAAGGCAAAGCAAAATATATTTATCTAGCTTACTCTTTAGGCTCCGATTTTAAAGCAGAAGTTTACAACCAATTTGGGCCTAATTGTCCTTATACAGATATAGCTGCAATTGTGGCAGAAAAATATGGCCATTTAGAAAAAATGTTACCAGGAAAACCTTCACCTATTCTAAACCTATTTGATATTAAAGAAGACACAATAGCTTCAGTAGATTTATTTTCTAAAAAATACACCTATATAGATTTATGGGCTACTTGGTGCAAACCTTGTATTGCTGAATTTCCAAGTCTAAACGAATTAAAAGAAGAATACAAAGAAAAAAACATAAAATTTGTTAGTATCTCTATTGATAAAAACAAACAAGATTGGGTAGAATATGTTACAAAACACAAATTAGAAGGTATACAATTATGGGTAGATCCAGAAAATAAAAAAATAATAAATGACGGTTATAACATTACTATGATACCTCGATTTGTTTTATTAGACCCACAAGGAAAAATAGTAAGTGCAAATGCCCCTAGACCATCAAATAGCACAGAAGTTCGTAAGATTTTTAATATTGCTTTAGATAAAAAAATTAATAATTATTAACTGTAAATAATAATATGAAGTTTTTTTATCTGCTGTGCTTTTTAATTACAACAAATGCACTAGCTCAACATAAAAATGTATCCAATAAAAAATATTTTAAAATTCATTTAAAATCAGATGAAGAAAAAAATATTATAATACTTGGAGAAAATCATGCTTCTGCAGTGGCCGCTTCTATTTTCCCTACAATTGTTAAATATCTAAATAGAACTAACGATCTTAATAAATTAATAATTGAATGTGGTCCTTCAGAAGCTTTTTTTTATAATAAGTTTTTAAATACAGGGAATGAAAAACACTTGAACTATACAATTTTTTGTGGCTCATACCAACCTTGGTTAGAAGCTTGGAGAACAATTTACAATTATAATAAAAGGTTAAAAAAAACTTTAACAGTAATTGGGGTAGACTTCGATCGAGCACGAACTATGGGTTATGCTTTAATTAGTGTCTTTTATAAATATAAAAATCCACCAACATTTATTTCATCACTTATGGATGAAATAAAAACAAATGAATTTTACAATACTTATACTTCTGGTTATCCAACTAAAAAAGATTTAGAATGGATGAGTAAGGTAAAAAAAACACTTAAAAGCAATAAATTAATACTTAAACAACTATTAAAGACTGAAGACTATAATCTCATACAACAAATAATAAAAAATAAAACTTTAAATTATAATAATGAAAGAGAACAAGCTTTAGCCGATAATACAAAACGAATTATAAAAAACACAAATGCTAAAAACTTTCTTATTCTTATGGGTAGGAGCCATGCTTATTACAAATCCTTAATTAAAAAAGATAAACAAATGCTTGCTGCATATTTAAAGAATGAACCTTCATTTAATTTATTAACTGGAGCTATTATTTTTGAAGGTTCAAATTTAAGAACACCCTATAATAAAAACCTGAAAGAAACAGCGCTTTTTGAAATTAGTGATAAACTCCCTTGGAAAGATTTTTATAATATAATTAATAAAAAAGCTAAACACAAATTAACTCTTATACCTTTAAAAAAAGAACTTAATAAATTAAACTGTTATTTAGACTATATAATTGTAGCGAAAAAACAAGCTGCAATAACTCTTAGAAAATAATTATTTGAATTAGTTTTTTTGAGAGGGGAAGTGGCTTTAAATCGCTTCCCTTTTTTAAAAAAACCTTATAGCTCAGCTAGTTGTTTTCTAGCCATAATCTACAAAATCAAGCTAAAAACGTTACAAAATTGCCTGGCTTCAAAGTAAACTACATAAAAAAGAAAAAGAAGCCTACAATTAAATTAAAATTTAGTTGTAAATTGGCTTCTTTCTTTTAATAGAAAAGTACTAATTACAGCTTCTCTATAATAATTGAATACTTAGAATTCACTAACCCATTAATAGTTCTAAGAATCAATTTTGAGATTAAGAGACCAATCATCAATTTTAATTGATGGTTGGATTTCTACTCTCTGTTTATAATAGAAATGACTAACCCAAACATTTCTACTATAGTTTTTAGTAAAGTTTTCTGTTATTAAATTCTTGTTAGAGTTTAATATATTTAATTCCTTTTTCAATACAAATTCCCATATTTTACAGAAAAAATTACTAAAATATTTTACATAATTTCTACTTTTTGATCTACAAATTTTTTAATTGGTAAAACAACCAATCCTTCAGTAGTTTTAATTGTAATACTAATGTTATCAATCTGCTGAATTTTACCTTCAATATTTTTTGTTTTTATATGCTGACCTACTTCAAAGTTTTTACGTGAATAAAAACCAAATAATAAACGTGTTACAACATCTCTTGCTCCTAATCCAAAAGCAATAGTAAACGATAATAAAACAGATCCCAAAATTAAAGTTAAATTACTAGTTATAATTTCGGTATCTATACCAGCCTGATTTAATGCTGTAATAGAAACAACTACAACAATTGCATAAAAAACAATATTTCCTACTAAATTAGAACCATTTACTTCTAAAGATTTAAGGGTATCTTGTACAGCTTTTTTAATTATAGATGCTAAATAAACACCTACAACAAAAATTAACAATGCACTTATAAGTACAGGTAAATAACCTATAAAACTAGCAATCCCTTCAGAAATCATTGTTAAACCAAGACTTTCTGAGGCAATAACAATAAAGACTAGAATTATTAAATACTTTACAAATTTTAATACAATTTGAGAAGGAACAATATCGTAATCATTTTTACCAAATAACTCTGCCTCATTTAATTTTGTAGTTAACGAATCTATTTTAGATAACTTCAATATTTTTTTCAGAATATAATTTACTACTTTTAAAACTATCCAAGCTAAAATTATAAATGCAATGACCATTAAAAACTTTGGAATCACATTAGATAGTTGATGCCATAGATTTTGCACAAAAGTATAATCAGCGTCTTGTATTTGGGTTATTAATTTCATTGTTAATTTATTTTGGGTTAGAATTAGTCTTTATTAGAATTTTTAATTTCTATATTTTTAATCGGTTTTTTTTCTGTATCTAAAAACTCTCCTATTGTACTAGGATATTTAACTACAAACAGGTCGGCCATATCAATAGAAAGCTTAATTAATGAAATATCATTAATTACTTTCTTTCTCAATGCTTTTGGCACTTCCTCGTTATGTAGTATTTTCTTAAATGGATTTTCCATCAATTAAGATTTTTATATACACTAATTAATTTTTCTTTTGATCTTTTCAATCGCATTTTAACAGCACTCTCTCCTATTTCTAACGATTCTGAAATTTCTTTTATTGAAAAATCATCTTGATACTTCATTAATAAAATCATCTTCTCACTTGGTTCTATTAACTCTAATGCTTTTTTTAACATATCCGATTTCATACTAAAAATAGACGCATCACTAGAATCATCTTCATCAGAATCGGGTATTTCTCCTTCAAAATTCTTTTCATTTTTTTTATAATTATTACGTGTAACATAATTTACACAAAAATTATATGTAAATGAATACAACCAAGTGGAAAACTTAGCTGTTCCTTTAAAGGACCTTAATTTAACAAAAAGTTTAATAAAAACATCATGTGTTAAATCTTGAGCTTCCTCTTTAGAAGAAGCAAATCCATAGCACTTATTATAAACCATAGCCACATGCCTATCATACAAAACAGCAAATAATTGAGAGTCATTAGATTTTACTATCTCCTGCACCAATTCATTATCTGTTAATAACGTTATGTCACTTATTGATTTCAAAAATTTATTATTGGGTTACGGTTTTAAGACACTATAAATGTTAAAAAGTCACAAAAAAAGATTAAATCAGCATTATTTTGTAACATTTTCAAAAATACAACGTATATATTATGTACGCTATGTATAAACACAAAAATTTTAGTTTTTAAATGAGACAGCTTAAAATAACAAAACAGGTTACTAATAGAGAAACCGCATCTTTAGATAAATACTTACAAGAAATAGGAAAAGTTGATTTAATTACTGCCGAAATGGAGGTAGAATTAGCACAACGAATTAAGGCAGGAGACCAAGTAGCTTTAGAAAGATTAACAAAAGCGAATTTACGTTTTGTAGTATCTGTAGCTAAACAATACCAAAATCAAGGATTAACATTACCAGATTTAATTAATGAAGGTAATTTAGGATTAATAAAAGCAGCAAAACGTTTTGATGAAACACGTGGTTTTAAATTTATATCGTACGCTGTTTGGTGGATTCGTCAATCTATTTTACAAGCATTAGCAGAACAATCTCGTATTGTGCGCTTGCCTTTAAATAAAATTGGTTCTATTAATAAAATCAATAAAATGTATGCTTTTCTTGAGCAAGAGAACGAAAGACCTCCTTCTGCTGAAGAAATTGCAAAAAAATTAGACATGACAGTAAACGACGTAAAAGAGTCTATGAAAAACTCTGGTCGTCACGTATCTATGGATGCTCCTTTAATTGAAGGTGAAGATTCTAATTTATACGATGTATTAAATACAGGCGAATCTCCAAATCCAGATAAATCTTTATTACATGAATCTTTAAAAGTTGAAATAGAACGCGCTCTAGAAACATTAACTCCTAGAGAAGCTGATGTTGTTCAATTATACTTTGGTTTAGGTGATGCTCACCCAATGACACTTGAAGAAATTGGTGAAACTTTTGATTTAACCCGTGAACGTGTTCGTCAAATTAAAGAAAAAGCAATTAGACGTTTAAAACACACTTCTAGAAGTAAAATTTTAAAAACATATTTAGGATAATTACTTACAATTTGGTAATTATTATTATAGTTTAAAAAAGGCTGTTTGTTAGTAAAATAACAAACAGCCTTTTTATATATTTGCACAACTATAACAAAAACTTCAAAAAAATGAAAAAATACATTGCACCTTCAATGCTTGCTTCCGATTTTGCAAACTTACAACACGATATTGAAATGGTTAATAACAGTAAAGCCGATTGGTTTCATATAGATGTTATGGATGGCGTTTTTGTTCCAAACATTTCTTTTGGCATGCCTGTTATTAGTGCTATTAAGAAACATGCAACTAAAACTATGGATGTTCATTTAATGATTGTAAATCCTGATAAATATATTTCCGATTTTAAAAAAGTAGGTGCAGATATTTTAACCGTTCATTACGAAGCATGTCCTCATTTACATAGAACTGTACAAGCAATAAAAGCTGAAGGAATGAAAGCCGGTGTTTCTCTAAATCCTCATACACCAATAGCTGTTTTAGAAGATATAATTAAAGATTTAGATTTGGTATTAATAATGAGTGTAAATCCTGGTTTTGGCGGACAAAGTTTTATTGAAAACACTTATAAAAAAGTACAACAACTAAAAGCTTTAATACAATTTAGTAATTCTGATGCACTAATAGAGGTAGATGGAGGTGTAACTGACCAAAATATTGAGCAATTATCTGAAGTTGGTGCAGATGCATTTGTTGCAGGAAGCTTTGTTTTTAAAAGCGAAGAACCAACCAAAACAATTGCAGACTTAAAAGATTTGGTATCACCTATTTAATTAGTTTCCAACACATATAATTCTAAAAGAATAAACAACATTGTTTATATATATATTTTAAAACTTTTATAATCTAATTTTAGATTATAGAAATGAATGTTTTTTTAAAAATAACTCAGAATCCTTTAAAATCTTGTAGTAATAATTTGACACTCCTTTGCGATAATAAAATATTGGATGGCTAGCATTCTCATATAATTTCAACTCACAAAAACTTCCTGCATCTGTCATCTTTTTTGTAGGAATATCACCCCTAAGAAAAAAATCATTTTTAACATTTTTAAATCTATATACTGAACCACTTACAGGTGTTATAGAATCAGCTAATGTATCTCCATTAATGACTAGATTTTTTTGAAAACCATTAAACGTCTTGTTTTGGATGGTGATATTAGCAGTAGCAACCGTAGCATTCATTTCATCCTCATTATAAATACCATCATTCAAAACAGCAGTATAGTCGAATACTTTTATTACACTATTGCTATTCACCTTAAAATTAAGACCATAAAAGAATCACAAAACCACAAATTCTATTCACTGCTTTATAACTCTTGGAGTTAATTAAAATGGAGTCAATTTTGTTTTCAATATTAAATATGAATTAAAAAATAATTTGTTCAATTGCTTGTGTAAGATGTAAGGTGTTATTATTTGAAATGAACATTAAAATACTCAATCCTTTTTTAGTCATTTTATAGATGATTATGAGGAGGATTTATTAAAATTGTTATTCAAAATAATCTAAATCCCATGAATCAATCCATCTAATGGTCATTTTATCATTTATAAAATCAATTGGCAACCATATATACAGACTATCATATGGATGTTCTGGCTTATTAATATCGAAAAATGCTATAAAAGAATCCTCTTTTCCTTTATATGGTATAATAAAAGTAGATTGTCCTCCAAAAGTTTTTTCGGGACCTAATTTGTTATTAGGGTTTTGCCCTAAACAGGGGTTTCCTTTATACTCCCATGGGCCGTATAGCGATTTACTTGTAAAATATCTAGCAGGGTTTGGGGACCACCCCGTGCTGCCTGATGCCAACATATGATATACACCATCTTTTTTAAATAAAGCAGGGGCTTCTGTATGTTGGGTAATTCCTTTACACAATTCATATTTGCCTTCGGGTAGTAAATAATCCTCTCGCATTTTACCAATTACCAATTCCTTATTTGGTTTTTTAACTGTTATATGGTACAACTCATCATTCTCATCTTGAAACATAGCAAAATCACCAGTTCCATTAGGGGAGTTACCTCCTAGAAATTTATGAATGTATTGGAATGGACCCGATGGACTCTGAGAAACAGCTACACCTACAAAAGCAGTTTTAGTACCTTGCTCTCTTATATAAAGCTTAAAAAATAAAACAAAATTTTTAGTCTTTTTGTTGTAGACAACCTTTGGCCGGTCTTGATTACTATCGAATGCTAAATCACTTAAACTATCATTTTTGGTTAAAGGCAATACCATACCTTGGTCGTGCCAATCAACAAGATTTTTAGATGCATAACAATGAATTCCTGCATCAGCATGCTCTTTTTCTGAAAGCCCTTCCTCTTTATGTTCACCATACCAATAGTAAATACCGTTATGAAACAAAACACATCCTCCGTGTGCATTTATTCTTTCACCTTTACTATCAAGCCATACTTTTCCTGATTCTATTTGTTGGCCATTTGTATTTTGAACAACAGTTTGCATCATACATACACCCACTAAAACCTTTAACAATACTTTAAATTTCATATGTTTATTTTTTTATTACTCGATTCTAATTATCTATATAAACAAGATATTACTTCTTATTATAATATAAAAGGTTTAAACCACGAACCTTTTTTAAACTAGTTAATTATTTACCTAAATCTGATGGTTTCCAACTATCTCGCCAAAATATTGACATTTTCTCGTTAGAAAACTTAATAGGAAGCCAAATATATCGACCTGTTATTGGTTTTTCTGGTCTCCAAATATCGAACATAGCTATATAAGCATCTTCTATTCCTTGAATAGGAATAATGTAAGATGATTGTCCTCCAAAAGTTTTATCAATACCAAGATTATCAACAGCATTAAAACCATAACAAGGATTTCCATGATAAGTCCATGTTCCCAATAAATCATTTGTGGTATGGTAACGAGCTGGATTAGGATTCCATCCTTTTGAACCAGATCCTAACATATGATATATCCCATTTCTTTTGATAACAGCTGGCGCCTCGGTATGTACCTTAACACCCTCAGCTACCTGATATTCGCCATCAGGGTAATAGTAATCGGCATCTAACTTCCCAATAACAAATGCCTTATCAGGTTTACGCACTGCTAAATGATAAAGAGTCTTTTCATCATCTTTAAACATAGAAAAGTCACCAGAACCTTTAGTCGATCCCCCTCCTCTAAATTTATGATGATAAATAAATGGACCTAATGGTTTTTTAGCTACAGCTACTCCAACATAATTACTATCATATCCAACACCTTTTAAATACAATTTAAAATAAGCCACAAACTCCTTATTTTTAGAATTGTAAACCACTTTAGGTCTTTCTAATATACAACCATATGCAAGGTCACTTTTTTCATCTTCATAGTCTACACTTAAAACAAGCCCCTCGTCTTTCCAGTTTATTAAATCTTTAGAAGAATAACAATGTATGCCTCCATCAGCAAATTCAGCTTCCGATTTACCTTCTAGTTTATGCTCTCCATACCAATAATAAACACCTTGATGAAAAATAACACCGCCACCATGAGCATTAATACCTTTTCCGTTGGTATCTAACCATTGTTGCGCTGGTTTAATTTCTGTTTGAATTTGTTGTGCTATTAAAAATTGACAACCAAACAATACTAATAAAAAACTTCCTAAAATTGATTTCATTAAATTCATTCTACTTAAAATTTTATTCACTCTTTAATTTATTTATCTCTGCACCAACAACCCTATTTTTTTATCACCTAAACTTCTCTATCTATCCAAAGGCCAAGGTTGTACACCATGTTTTTTTGACCATTTTTTATAGGCTAACAACAAAGTTTCTGCTTTTTTTGGTTTACTATTAATCAGATTATTAATTTCAAAAGGATCGTTTTCTAGATTATAGAGTTCCCACTTCTTTTTATGTAATGCCACTAATTTCCAATTTCCTTTGCGTACCGCTTTATTTCCAATATGTTCCCAAAAATAGAATCTATTTTTATCTTGTAATTCTCCCTTTAAAAGCGGTAAAATACTTTTTCCATCCAACGGATCAAGTTCAACTTCCTTATACTTTATAGGATATTTTGCACCTGCTAACTCAAGACATGTTGGCATTAAATCGTTTATATGAGCTGTTTCTGATATTCTTGTTCCTTTGTTTTTTATACCTTCTGGCCAATGCATAACTAAGGGGGTTATAATTCCACCTTCATGCTCTTGAGATTTTCCTAAACGATACGGAGTATTACTTACATTATACCAAAATCCATAAGCCATATTACTATCCCTCGAGCCCATTTCGGCTTCTGGAGTTTTATTCCAATCTGTTTGTGCAGCACCATTATCTGATAAAAAGAAAACGACCGTATTATCTGCAATACCTTCCTCTTTTAAACTTTGCATTAAACGCCCAATATTTTGGTCTAAACGATCTACCACAGCTGCATAAACTGCCATTTTTAATGCTTCATCATCTTTATTTTTTACAGATTCCCAATCTGGATAAACAGGTGCTGTTATCTTACTATTTTCTGGAAATAATCCTATTTCTTGCTGCTTTTTAAATCTTGCTTTACGAATAACATCATATCCCTCTTTATAAGTGTCCTTATATTTTTCTATATCCTCTTTTTTTGCTTGAAGTGGAAAATGTGGAGCAACATACGCCAAGTACATAAAAAATGGTTTCTCTTTTTTTCTTTTTTCCTTTATAAAATCTATTGAATAATCTGTAAAAGCATCCGTTGAATACCAATTAGAATCTGGGTGCACTTTATCCCCATTCCAAAAAACAGGGCGCTCATAAAATTTAGATGGATAAAAATAAAGTCCACCTCCCTTTGGAATTCCATAAAATTGATTAAATCCACGGCGATCTGGCCACATGTCTCTTTCTTTATCACCTACATGCCATTTACCTGTCATAAAAGTATCGTAACCATTTTCTTTTAAAACCTCTGCAATTGTTACCGATTTTTTATTGATGTACCCCTGATATTCTGGTAAATCACTTTTAGTATAATCCATAGACCCCATTCCTGCATCCCATTGATATTGGCCGGTAAGCAAACTTGTACGAGATGGACAACATCTAGATGTATTATAAAAGTTAGTAAAAAGCATCCCTTCCTTTGCCATTTTATCTAGATTAGGTGTTTCTATTTCAGATCCCATACAACCTAAATCAGAAAATCCCATATCATCAGCTAATATAATAATGATGTTCGGTTTTTTAGATTGACCTAACATTATAGTTGGTAGTAGTGCCAAAAAAAGTAAAACGACAAAATTTATTTTTGTTTTCATAATTATTATTTAGAAATTAAACTAAATAAATGCACAATCCCTTTAAATTCATTTTTAACATTATTCACTTTTTAACTCTTGTGTCCACTCACTAGCAAATCCCCATTGTTTGACAACTCTCATTTTATAATAAATTGGAGTGCCTTTTTTAATATTAGGAATGTTAAGTACTCCTTTTACTTTGGTGGTTAATTTATGATCATACTTATTAGAACTCGTGCCATAAACTACTTCATATAAATAATCGTAAGGACTTACGCTGTAAGCTATAAAGACCCCATTTTGAGTGTGTTTTGTATTCCAAATAATTGGCGGTAACTCATCTTCATCTTTTGTAAGTTCTTTTGTTTTAGAAGGAATGCTCTCTCCTTTATTATTCACAGCAATCAGTTGATATTTCCAAACATGACCTTGTTTAATTTTTTTATCCTCAATGTCAATAAAATTATTTGTTGTTGCTTTAGTATTAAAGGTTAAACCATCTTTTTCATATCGAACATAATACGCTTCTGCATCTTTACTTTTATCATAAAAAATACGAATACCATTGTTGGCCGTATTTACAAATGTTATAACAGGTTGTTTCGGAACCTGAAACTTTATAAGGTCTGTATGAACTTTATAACCTTGCGGATCTAAGAAACTAACCTCTATCATACTTAAGTTTTCTTTAGCACTCCATTCTAAAAAAACATCAAATGCTTTATCTCCAGGAAAAATGGTTTTAATCACTTGTGTATCTGTCCCAACAGCTTTAAAATCCGAATTAAAAAGAGTATACTGTACTTTAAAGTTTCTCAATATATTTGCAGGTATGTCTAATTTTGTTCTTGGCTTAATGGTCACTTTTGCCTTTCCTTCTGCTATATTTAAATTCGATACAGTCAAATTTCTTATAGGACTAAATTCTTTTTGAATACTATAAAATCCTTTTTTCTTATCTCTAAAAGAAGTTACAACTCCCCAAGCTCTATTTTGCGACGGAGGTGTTTTCCATCCTTCTTTACCATGATACGTACTTCTATAATCGTTAAACGCCCATAAAGAACCCCCTAAAACATATTCTTTGTTTCGTAGCTCATTCATCATTTTTTCAGCAGGAATATCTCCTAAGCTAGGATCTTCAGAATTTAGTTCTTTACCAAACTCGGACATAAAAATTGGTTTCTTATGGTTTTTCCAAGTGCCATCGGCTTTTTTACCCCAATTTTGATACCCATTTAGCATTGCTAAATCTGCATACATAGATGCTTCTTTAGGTGAATTATTGGCAGAGTTAGACACACAAACTGCTATTCTATTTGGATCTAATTTTTCCGCCATTTCTATAGCACCTTTTACATAAGCATTTACTTTTGGATTTTTAGAAGCCATACCTAATTCATTACCCACACTCCACCCCACAATTGCTGGATGATTATAATTATTTTCAATAATTCTTTGCAACCATTCTTTTGGTTTTGGATGTTCAGGATCTACTAATACATCTTTTCCCCAAAGTCCAACTTCTTCAAAAATCAAAATTCCTTTTTCATCCAAATAATCTATATATTCTTTTGGTAAATTTACATGACTCAGTCGAGCCATATTTGCACCCAAACTTTTCATTAAATCTACATCTTCTTTAATACGTTCCATAGGTAGCGTATTACCTGTAAATCTATCTTCTGGAACCACATTAAATCCTACAGGACGAATACTTTCTCCATTTAAAAGTAATTGTAATCCATCTATTTCTATTTTTCGAATACCAAATCTATCAGAGTTTATATGTAAAATCTCTTCATTTTCAGATAAAGTAACTGTAGATTCATACAAATTAGGAAAATCAAAATGCCATAAATTCACTTTAGATTTTGGTAACTTATAAGACCAATTAACAATATATTTATTTGTATTTGCTGGTATTGTTGCTTTTACTTTACCATTAGCTACAACCTTTCCATTACTTTTAATATTTATATTATAAATTACCTTTTTAGAAATATCACTAGAATTACTACTAACTATTTTTACGTTTAATGCAGCATTACCTTTTTTTAAATCTGGAATAGCATCTATCTGCTGAAATTCAATACGTGTTTTAGGTGTTAACTCTAACCAAACAGGTCTTCTTATTCCTCCCCAATTCCACATAGCTCCACTTTTAAAAACATTATTAACCAATACGGTTAACCTGTTTTCTTTTCCTGGGTTTAGATACTTCGTAATATCAAAATGAAAAGGTAAAAACCCTAAATTATTTTCACCAACTAAATGCCCATTTACCCATACTTTAGCATCGTTATAAACAGATTGAAAAACCAAACGTACTTGTTCTTTTTCTAAAGATGAGTCAATAGAAAAAGTTCTAGTATACCATGCATCGCCAACATATTCAGCATACTCATTAATCAAATCCCAGTTTCCAGGAACCACCATGGTATCCCAAGAGGCAGTATTTACTTCTTTTGCTGTCCAACCAGAAGATTCTCCTTGTGCATAAGGATCTGTTTTAAAAGACCATTTACCATTTAATGCTATTTTCTGATTGCTTTGGGAATAACTAAAATTTGTTATAATAGAACATAAAAATGCTATTAAAATAGAAGTTCTTAAAATTGATTTTTTAACAATTGCTAAACTATTTACCATATTTTATTTTATTTTATTTAGTTATAAGCGATATTTTAATTTGGCTGTAAATTAATAACCTAAGGGGTTATAAAAATCTTATAACCCCTTAGGCTCAATAAACCAAACTATAATATATTATAAAAATTAATAACCTTCATTTTGCGTTAAATTAGGATTAAGTCTTCTCTCATCATCTGGTATTGGCCATAAATATTGATGTGAAGGAAAAGATGTTGTTGTTAATATTTGAGCTAATCCAGCATCAACCAAAGGCATAAAATCTGCCACCCCATTTTCATCTATTTGCGGTGTTAAACCCCAAAACCAATTACCTGGATTAACAACATTAACCATTAAATCGCTATTTTCTTGTATTACATTAGGATCTGCATTTGCAGCAATTGGAGCTAAACCATATGTATGGCCACCATCCATAATAACATCTGCCAATCTCCAACGTATTAAATCCATATACCTAAGCCATTCACCAGCTAATTCAGAACGTCTTTCATTTCTAACAATATACCTAAGTTTTACTTGGTCTGTTGTTGTTACTGTAGGATTTGAAAAACTAGAATTTGCATAAGCACGATCTCTAACTTCATTAATAGCGTTTAAAACCGATGCATCAATCTCATTTAATTCAATTTTAGCTTCTGCATACATTAACAATACATCTGCATAACGCATTAAAATTAAATCGTTCGCAGCAATTTTATCTGCCCAATCACTGTCAATTCCTTTTTTAAAAAGCAGACCATTAAAACTACAAAAATTTTGATTGGATTTGGTATCTTTATTTGTTTCTAGAGAACTTGTTAAATAATTAAAAACTCTAGTATGTTCTGGGTGAGGATTATACTCTCTAGCCATATGTCTACTTCCAGAGTCTGGGGATAGACCATCACCATCTTTTAACGATCCAAAAGGCACTATAGTTGCCAACAACCTAGGGTCTCTGTTTTTAAATGGATTATGGGAATCGAAAAGAGGAGATTCATCTATTGGTAAACCATCTACACATTCAAAAGAAGCTAATAATTCCCAACTTGGAATAACACTACCATACCCTCCTTCATTCCTAGGAAGCATATAAAGAATAAAATTACTATTAATAGTTTGTAAAAACTCTTCACTTCTAGGTAATTTAAATATTATTTCTTTAGACTCTTTTGTGGAAGATAAAAATAATTCTTCAAAATTAGGATGTAATTCGTAAGCATTTAAATCCATACAAGCCTTTGCTGCTATCGCAGCCGTTGCATTATCACCCATATATATAGCAGCTCTTGCCTTAAATGCAAGTGCTGCACCTTTTGTAGCATATTCTAAACCTGATAAATAACTTACCGGCAAATTTTGAGATGCCACATCAAAATATTCATAAATTTTTTGAAGAATAAAAGCTTTATCTGTTCTTGCTATTGTAAATGATTCATCAATTGTAATAGGTGTATCATAAAAAGGTACATCTCCATAATGCGTAATTAAGTATGTCCAATATACTCCTAGAAAAAAATTTGCTTCCCCCTCAAATTGTTGTTCTTCTGCAGAAGATAAAACACCGCTTTGAGTTTTAATTTTTTCCAGAACTGTTAATATTCTTGTAATTGCCTTATACATATTAGTCCAATCATTTTTAGCTCTACTATAATTTGAATCTACAGTACCCGATTTAATTGGTCCTAAATTGGTACGGTAATTTACATCATCATCCCAACCTGGGTTGTAAGCTCCATCATTTCCATCTGAAGGGAAAAAAGTTGATCTATATCCTTCGTTTAAAGATTGCCTAAATTGTTCACTTGTTTGATACCAATTCTCAGAACTAGCGGCATCTTGTTGATCCAAATCAAGTTCAACACATGATGATACTATGAATATAATTGCAATTAACATTGCAACATTATTTATCTGTTTTTTCATAATTAATATATTTTATAAATTAACTTTTAAGCCTAATAAAAATGTTTTTGTTACCAAGTAAGAACCTACTTGCTCTGGATCAATACCTTTTGGTAAATTATCAAAAGAAAATAAATCATTTCCTGAAACATAAACACGTAGTCGTGAAACTCCTATTTTGTTAATAACATCACTAGGTAAAGTATAGCCTAGAGTAATATTTTTAAGTCTTAAATAAGCTCCATTTTTAAGCCAAAAATCAGAAAATCTAAGATTGTTACTTTGGTTTTTGAAACCTAACCTTGGATAGTCTGCTGTAGTATTTTGTTCTGTGGTATTATAAACACTCCAATAATTTCCATCTACAAGTTCACGTGGAGAATTACCTGCGTCAAAAGCTTTTACATAAGTATTTGGATTTAAGTAGAACTTTTGTTTTCCTATTCCTTGAAAAATTATTCCTAAATCAAACCCCTTATATTCTAAAGAAATATTACCTCCATACTGGTATCTTGGTAAAGAACCTCCTAAAACTACTTGATCGTCTGTATTAATAACACCATCTCCTTTATCTGGTATACCATCGTTGTCAGTATCAACAGTAAGCTGATCTACATATTTTATATCTCCTGGGGAAACTACTCCTGAAGTTACCGCTGAATTATCTACTTCTTCTTGAGTTTGGTATATACCATCTGACTCATATCCGTACCAAGATTGAAATTCTAGACCTTCTTCAGACAGTTTATTACTACTAAATAAACGTTTATCTGAAACATAACCTAGAATTGATTTTGAATCAAATATATTGGCCGAAGCAGAAAATTTTAAATCACCAATTACATCATTCCAACCAATAGAAGCTTCCCATCCTGTTGTTTTCATATCACCTACATTTACAGTAGGATCTATAAACCCACTTAATGATGGAATATTTAGACTTAAAAGCATATCTGATGTTTCCTTTTGAAAATATTCAGCTGTTAAAGAGAGCCTATCATCAAACATATTAGCATCTATGGCTATGTTTTTACTTACTGTGGTTTCCCAAGTAATATCTTCAACAGCAAAAAAGGTTTGTGCAGCAGAACGCACAGATTCAACATTGTTACCATTAGCAATCAAAACATCAGAAAACTGTAATACCGAAGCATATAAATAATTCCCTAGTCTATCATTCCCTAAAGTACCATATGATGTTCTTAACTTTAAGAAATCAACAGGTGCAACATTTTTCATAAAGTCCTCTTCTGAAATTACCCAACTTGCAGCTAACGATGGAAATGTACCCCATCTATAATCTTTTCCAAATCTAGAAGATCCATCTCTTCTTAAAGTTCCTTGAAGAAAATACTTTTTATTAAAGTCATAAGAAACTCTTCCAAAAAGTGAACTATAAGCCACTTCTGAAATACTAGATCCATTATCAAACACTTTGTCTACTGGAGCTTGACTTAAATATGGATAATCATCACTAATAAATTCATTTCCTCTTACTTTTAAAGCTTCGGTTTCTTTATAATACTCTTCAACACCAAATACTGACTCTATACTATGATTTCCAAATAGTTTGCTATATTCAACAAGAGCTTGTGTAGTTAAAGTTTTTTCTATAGTTCTAGACTCTATCAAATCTCTATCTGATGGTGAACTACCAAAAATGTAAGATGGCGTTTGTAATTTATCAGGATCATCAGCCCCCCAATAAGGAATTGATTTATGAAAACTTTTAAATTGCGTAAACTCATAATTAGGAGCTAGATTAATAGAAATTTTCAAATCTTCAATAGGCTTAAAAAACAAACCAAATTTACCATAAACCAGTGTATTGTTTGTTTCTTTCGTACCTGCATATAACAAACTTGCATAAGGATTTGATCCAGTTTTACCATCAGCAATTCTTCCATCTGACCATAATGCTGGATAAATGGTACCATAATTAATAGCTAAATTAGTTGGATCCGTAAGAGGTTCTTCTTCATCTGTCTGCTTAAATGCTATATTCAACACAGCTCCAATTTTATCAGACAATTGAAGTTCATTATTGATTCTTCCTGTATAACGTTTCCAATCTCTATTGACATATAATGCATTTTGATATTCATACCCAAAATTTGCACTCGTTTTTAATTTTTCAGTTCCTCCAGAAAGCGATAAATTATGTCTTGTAGTTTCTGATTGTTTTTTAAGCATTAGCTCTCTCCAATTGGTATCTGGATAGTTATCTGGATCTTGAGCATGAAGGTTCGCATAATTAGCAATTATTTCAGGGTCATAGGTACTAAATTCATTAACCAAATTATTATTATCATTCCAAATAGATTCATTAAACATTTCCATATAACGTACCGCTTGAACACCTTTTCTAATTTCCGTTGGTTTATTAATACCATACTCAGCTGTATAATCAATTTTAAAGCTCCCTGTTTTTGCTTTTTTAGTAGTAATAATAACAACACCAGCAGCTGCTCTTGACCCATAAATAGCAGCAGCAGCACCATCTTTTAATATTGAAATTGATTCAATTTCTGCAGCATTTACATCATTAATACTTGCAACTGGGATATCATCTACCAAAATTAAAGGACTACTATCTCCTTGTAAAGTAGTTATTCCCCTAATTTTTATTGTATTTCCTGCTCCAGGTTCTGTAGAACTTCTGGTTACACTAACACCCGCAACAGCACCTTGTAATGCATTAGATACGTTAGAAGTACTTCTAGAAGCAATATCGTCTCCAGAAACTACTGATACAGATCCAGTAATATCCTTTTTAGATTGTGTTCCATAACCTACTACCACAACTTCTTCTAGTTGTGAAACATCTTCCTTAAGAATTATTATTATTTCATTTTTTCCTTTTATATTTATTTCTTGAGTTACATATCCTATGTAGGATACTTTAATAATTTCATTACCATCCAAAAGTGTTACAGAAAACTTTCCATCAAAATCTGTTTGTGTACCTGTGGCTGTGCCCTTTGCAATTATATTTGCGCCAGGTATTGGCATGTTAGATTCATCCAACACCAGCCCTGAAACTGTATTTTGTTGAGCACGTACAAAAGTGCAAAACAATAATGTGGCGATTAATAATTTAATATTCCTCATATGTTTAAATTTAGTTGTTAATAATATTTTTTGTTAATGCTTTAATTATTAAGCACATCCCTTTAAATTCATATATATTATGCTATAAATACTTCAAATAATGACACGGGTATATTTTTCTCAGAAGAAATTAATTCTATATAGAGTATACTTGTTTTTACAGTTTCGGATAATAAGACGGTAACAATTGTTTGATGATTATCAACTTTTTCAAATATTACATTACCTTCTTCATCTTTTATTTTAAAGTGTTTTACACAAAAAGGCATTACATTTTCTGGATGACCATAAAGAGAAGACTCCATGGCGTGGTCATAATCAGTATCAAAAAATAATTTGATTGAATTTATATTTTGAATCTTTTCCCATTTTATGGTAATTTTAGGCTGTTCATCATTAAAGTTTGCAGCCCAAGCATTTGTACCAAGATAAGGCCTAACAAAACCATTAAACAGGTTATCCTTATTAAACACCTCTAAAGCAGGACTTATTGAAAATGCTAAATTCTGTCCCTGAGGTCTACGTTGTGGAATCCAAAATTCAAATGCATCAATTCCAATATTATCAGGAGGTACTTGTTTACCATTATTGTTAACTGCTTTATTTTCACCATTAAATAAAGACATTACCCCTGTAACACGCTGTTTACTAGTACGTATTGAAACACTATCATTCTTTAAAAAAGTTATAAACCCATATTGATTTGCTTCTAAAATGGTATCAAAAGAAAAACTAACTTCCTGCTCTCCTTCTAGTAACTGAATCTCAATATTCTTTAAAATAACATCAGGTGTATAGTAGCCCGTATTTTTACAAACCCTAAGTTGAACTTGTATCGACGTATTTTTTTTTGAAGCGAGATAAAATGAATACTTATAATTGATTCCAGCCTGTAAAGGTAGTAGTTGCGCTACTCCTGTTTTTAAAGTACACCAGCCATTATCACCAGAAAAACCATCCAAACATAAAGAACTAGATGTAGTTATAGTTGCATTTCTAACCAAATTACCCTCTTGATTTATAGGGATTTCAGGAATACTTTGCCCATTTAAATTTAAGGTTTGCTGTAACTGAGCTATTTCCTTATCTTCAATTAAATCTTTAGGCAATAATTTATTTTTAATACATTGAGCAGCACCGTACCCAATAGATTGCCCACTATGTGCCGTTGTAGCCATTACTCGAGTTGTACCAAAAGCAACATGAGTTGCACTCATAATACGGCCTCCAATAAATAAATTTGTAATATTCTTGCTAATTAGAGATCTTAGTGGTATTTGATAAATCCCTTTAGAATGGTATTGAGTACACCCTGGTTTACTATCATATACACCATCTGCAGGATGCAGATCGACAGCCCAACCTCCAAAAGCAACCGCATCATTAAAAAGGCGTTGTTCAATAATATCTTGTTGCTTCATCATATACAAACCTTCAAAACGTCTACTTTCCCTTTTCCCTGGAATAGTACCAACCCACTCTAATGTTAGATTTTCTGCATCTGGAAAATTGCCTGAATTTTTTATATAATCCCAAACTCCATATACAACTTTCCACAATTCCATTTTAATATCCTCAGACTCATGAACAGTATCTTTTCTACCTCCATATTCTAACCACCACAACCTACAACCCTGAGAACTAGCACTTATATCTTTATATCTTGGTATTTTTGTAATATCCTTTAATGCAAATTCTGGCGCCACATATTTTATTGGTTTTCCGGCGTCTTTACTATAAAAATATATGGTGTGTCCTAAAAGTTCTCCATAAGCTACATCTGGAGCAAATTTTTCACCAAATTCCTCTATAGTTTCTGCTCCCATTCTAAATGCAGCTCCTGCTTGAAAACCAACAATTCCATCTCCAGAAGTATCGCAAAAAAGGCTTCCCTTAATTTTATAAGTTGTTGAATTTTGGCTGCAAAAAGCCGACACCCCACTTATTGTAGTTGAATTTGATTTAGAAACCTCATATACAGAAGTATTTAATAATAACGTAATATTCTTTTCATTCAGAACTTTTTCTAATAATATAGTATCCAATATTAAAGTATTACCTTCTTTATTACGATACATATTTTCTACTAGTATTTCATCTATAATTCCACCTTCCCTTGCCCATCTATTATTATTTCCCATATGTGACGTTGCACCCAAAATCCATAATCTAACCTCACTAGACGCATTACCGCCTAAAACAGGTCTATCTTGTATTAAAGTTACAGACACACCTTCTCTTGCAGCAGAAATAGCAGCACAAACACCAGCCATTCCACCACCTACTATAACGAAATCTGAAGTGACTATAACTGTTTTATTACTTCTTAAATTAATATCAAAGTCCTTTTTTAACATATCTTATTCAGTAATTTCTTTAATTATTAAATACTTTTTTATTTCAAATTTTTATGAATAATAAATCCCCCTAAAACCATAACAATAAATCCCATACAACCAACAAGTAATGCTCCATTTTCAGCTAAAAAAGACAACAAAAAGATTAATAAACCTGTGGATGCAACACCAATACCAATAACACGGCCTCCTTTTGCATTTCCTTTTGTTGAATCTTCCTCTGTTGAATCCAACCGTAATTCATTAATTTTTATATATTTTAGATAATCTGTCTTATCGCTTTTATTAATGAAAAAATAAAATTCTGTTAGAGCTAATAATAATATAGGTATGCCTACTCCAAAACTCATTTCTAAAGTTCGACTCAAGGTAAAGTTGTATAATTCAGGTGTTATAAACTTAAAAAAGCTATTAATAATTAATGCTGTTATTGTTACAAATAAGGAAGTTTTACCTGTTTGCCTGCTTGAAAACATAGCCCATAATGGAGGTAAAAACATTGCACCTCCAGTAATAGCTGCCAAAGACAAAACAAATTCTACAACACCTCCTAAAAAGGGTACTAATAATGCTACAACTATTGTTATTAAACCTAAAATTACTGTTGATAGTTTTGCTACTTTTATAAGTTGTTGTGTAGTCGCTTTTGGTCTAAAATGCTTATAAACATCGTTTGTCAATACACCTGCAGAAATATTTAAAGTTGTATTTACAGAACTAGAAGTTGCAAAAATCATTCCACCAAGCATAAGTCCTAACATTCCAACAGGCAGAACCTCTTTACACATTAACAAATAAGCGCCTTCACTTGCAAGCCCATCTAAATCAGGATTTAACACTCGATAAATCATAGGAGGTAACATCCAAATAATCGGGCTTATTAGATATAAAGCTCCAAAAAGCCATCCCACTTTTTTAGCTTCTTTAGGTGTTGAAACACTAGTATATCTTTGCACATAAGCCCAATTCCCGGCAATAAAAAAAAGATTATAAAACCCAAAAGCAATAATAAATCCCCAAGAATATTCTTCATTTACTAAATTAAAGAATCCAACAGGAGCATTTGCAATAAAATCATTTATTCCTCCAATTTTGTTTAAAGACAATGGAACCACAATTAATACTGCCGCAGTAAGAACAACAAACTGTAATACATCTGTAACTATAACTGCCCATAAACCACCTACAGCTGTATAAATAAGAATTAATATACCTAAAATTATAATACTAGTTGTAATTGGTACACCTGTAGATACTTCTACTATCTTAGCAACTGGATATAAAAAAGCTCCAGTTGTAAATAATGAAATAACCAAAAATAAATATGTATATACTTTTTGCGTATTATAACCCAACCTATTTGTTATAAATTCTGCAGCCGTTAAAGCTTTTGTTTTACGCCATTTTGGAGCAATAAAAAATCCGATTACAAATCCAGCAGCTGCCATAGTTAACTGAATAGTAACTGCTACCCAACCACTATCGTATGCTATGGATCCCCAAACAACAAAAGTACCTGCAGAGAAAAAGCTCATAAATAAAGATAAACCACTCATCCACCAAGGCAAATTACCTCCTGCAGCAAAATAGGATTTCATATTTTTTCCAGATTTGGAAAAAGAAAGACCACAAATAAAAATTAGAATTGTGAATATAATTATTATGCCAAAATCTATAGTTCCCAAAATAGTCTAGTTTAATTTAGTTTAATCAAAAATATAGATTAAATATTTTGTAAGATTAAATAGTCTTTAAAATAAAACCGATAACGTTTTCGGAAACGTTATCGATTTCCGATAACGTTTTCGGAAATTAAGTATATTCGTCTTTTTTTATAATTTACCCCTAAAAACAACTATTATGAAATAAGAAAAAAACACATAAAACACTTATAATGAGCGATATAAACGCAACAACATTATTAGTTATTTTAACCGAAAATTTTAGTGTGTTCCCGAAAATTAATTCTTCATAATAATTTTCACATTGGTATATTTATTATATTTGATTCATATCTTTAAAGAAAAACTACAATTTTAAAATCAATTTTTCTCTTAAATTATATTCAATAAAACTATGAACTATATAACGATAAAAGATGTTGCTAAACGATTGAATATTTCAGTTTCTACAGTTTCAAGAGCCTTTAATGATAAATATGACATAAAAAAAGAAACTAAAGAACTTATATTAAAAACTGCAATAGAAATGGGGTATCGCCCTAATCCTATGGCTAAAAAACTAATTCAAAAAAGATCGTTTAATATAGGTATTGTTGTCCCTGAATTTATAAATAATTTCTTTCCTGAAGTTATTATTGGAGCTCAAGAAATTTTATTTGAAAAAGGATATCAAGTTTTAATAACTCAATCAAATGAATGTTTTGAAACCGAACTAAAAAACGTTAAAACTTTAGAAGATAATATGGTAGAAGGTCTTTTATTATCCATTTCTAGTGAAACTAGTAATACCGAATATTATCAAAAATTAATAGAATCTGGTTTACCTATTGTTCTTTTTAATCGTGTAAATAAAAACCTTAAGGCTTCTAAAGTATTATTTAATGATTACAAATGGGCTTTTTTTGCTACAGAGCATTTAATAACTCAAGGATACAAAAACATTGTTCACCTTAAAGGTACAGGAACACTTTCTCTTTCACATGAAAGGTCAAGAGGATTTATAGATGCTTTTAAAAAACACAAAATAGCTATTACAAAAGATAGAATAATACCTACTGGTTTTAATATTGAAGATGGCATGCGAGTTGCTGAAAACATGATTAAGAATAATAACATTCCTGATGCTATTTTTGCTTGCAATGATCCATCTGCTATTGGAGCTATGAAAGTATTCAAAAAAAATGGTTATAACATACCAAACGACATTGCGTTTGTTGGTTTTACAGAATCTAAAATAGCAGATTTAATTGATCCTCCATTAACTTCTGTTTCCCAACCAACTCTAGATATTGGTAGAGAAGCCGCAAAATTACTAATTGAACAAATTGAAAACCGTACCAATACTTTTATTCCCCAAACTATTATTTTAAATGGACAATTAAATATACGAGAATCCACTGTTAAAATTTAAGCTACCTACTTTTAAATTTTTAGTTATTAAGATTGAAAGTGTTATTGAATAATTATTCTAATAAACCAATAATTTATTTCGTAAATAAAAAAGGTATTGACAAAAATCAATACCTTTAACTTAGCTATTCTATAACATTATTTTAATAATGCTACATAAAAACTCTAGTGACCTCGGTAGGATTCAAACCTACAACCGCTGGAGCCGAAATCCAGTGCGCTATTCAGTTGCGCCACGAGGCCCTAATTATAATTTATGCTAACAACTGTTTTACAGCATTAGAAATTGCTTTACCATCAGCTTTACCTGCTAATTGTTTAGAAGCCACACCCATTACTTTACCCATATCTTTCATAGACGTTGCTCCAACTTTTGAAATAATTTCTTCAATAATTTTACTTAAAGCAGCTTGATCTAATTGCTCTGGTAAAAATTGAGCAATAATCTCAACTTGTGCTAGCTCAGGAGCTGCTAAATCATCTCTACCTTGTTCTTTGTACAAAGTTGCACTATCTTTTCGTTGTTTTACTAATTTTTGAAGTAACTTTATTTCTTCTGCTTCCGTTAAATCTTCAGTTGCTCCAGTTTTAGTTTGCGCTAATAGTATTTCAGATTTTATGGCTCTTAAAGATTCTAAAGCTACTTTATCTTTAGATTTCATAGCTTCTTTAATTTTAACCATTAAATTTTCTTGTAAACTCATAATGTTAATTTTGATGTACGAAGATAAAAAAAAGAACTCGAAAACCTTTAATTTTTATAAAGATTTCGAGTTCTAAAACTTAGAAAATTAATCTAAGGGCTCCTGTCTTTGGGCAGTATATTTTAGTCTACATTATCATGTAAAAAAGAGTTATTAGATCTAAATTTTAAATCATCATTTCCATCAACATCTAATGTTGTTCTTGATTGATTAATTTCAGAAGAATGTGATCTTCTATCTAATTGAACTCCCATTCTTTTATAAGCTGGTTCTTTTTCTATTTCGTCTATATTTTTATTTACTTTATTAATAAACTTATAGTTAAAATTTTTCATTTTTTCTCTTCTATCCGCTGCTCTTTTTTGTAATTCTGAAATTGTTAAATCTAAAGGAGATACTTCTTTATGATCTACAACAATTTCTTCGTTTACATCAATTTTAGGTTTGTCATTTGCGCGTAATGTTAAGTTTAATTCTTCGCTTATTGCTTCGCTCTTTTTTTCAGCAACTGGCTTTGAGGCTTTTGTTAAATTATCCTCTAATTCACTGTAATCTTCAAGGGTAAAATAAACATCTTCTTCAACTTTTTTCTCAGGCTCAATTACTTTATGATCTACAACTTCTATAGAATTAATAGCAATATTTGGATCTTCTTCTGCTTTTGTTTTTTTTGTTTTTTGAGGAATTGGCATATCGAAAGTAAATTCAATTTGCTGTTCTTTTTCAACTACAGGAGCTTCTTCAACTTCAGCTTTTATCGGATTTATAGGAGTTATTACAAAATCTTCATCATCAATTGCATCTGCAGAAACCTCTTCGCAAACAACATCAATATTTTTTATAAATTCAGTGGTAGGAATAATTGAAAAATCATCTTCTTCATCTTCTTCACCTAAATCAAAAACAACTTTATCTTCTATAACATCTTCTGAATCATTTAAAGACTCATCAGTAGCTTTTGGGGTAGTTTTAACAGTTACATCCTCTGAAAAATCGAATGAAGCTTCTTGTTCATCACCTAAGGTATGAATTATTTTTTTAGCTTCTGTATTTGAAATTTCATGTTGTTGGTCTTTATTAAAACCCGTTGCAACTATAGTAACTGCAATAGCGTCACCTAAGTTTTCATCTTCACCAACACCCATTATAATATTTACATTAGATTTTGCTTCAGATTGAATATAATCGTTAATTTCTCCTATTTCATCAATTGTAATTTCTTCGGCACCAGAAACAATTAATAATAGTACATTTTTGGCTCCTGTTATTTTATTATCATTTAATAAAGGAGAGTCTAATGCTTTTGAAATAGCCTCTAAAGATCTATTAGCTCCAGATGCAGTTGCAGATCCCATAATAGCAGTACCGCTATTAGAAAGTACTGTTTTTGCATCTTTTAAATCTATATTTTGAGTATAGTGGTGTGTTATAACTTCTGCAATTCCTCTAGATGCTGTTGATAGTACTTCATCTGCTTTAGAGAAACCTGCCTTAAAGCCTAAATTTCCATATACTTCTCTTAATTTATTGTTATTTATTACAACTAAAGAGTCTACATACTCACGTAATCTTTCAATACCTTTTTGAGCTTGATCATTACGCATTTTACCTTCAAAAGAAAAAGGAATTGTAACCACACCAATAGTTAACAAATCTAATTCACGCGCTACTCTTGCAATAATTGGAGCGGCACCAGTTCCTGTACCACCACCCATTCCAACAGTAATAAACACCATTTTAGAATTAGAAGATAACATATCTTTTATTTCTTGAATGCTTTCTAAAGCAGCTTGCTCTCCAACATCTGGATTTGCTCCTGCACCTAAACCTTCAGTTAGTGAAACACCTAATTGAATTTTAGTTGGAATTGGGCTATTTTGTAATGCCTGAGCATCGGTATTACAAATAACAAAATCAACTCCGTTAATACCTTGTGAGTACATATGGTTTACGGCATTACTACCTCCTCCTCCTACTCCTATTACTTTTATTACGTTTGATTGATTTTTCGGTAAATCGAATGAAATATTGCTAAAATCTGAACTGCTCATACTTATTAATTTATTGGTGTTATTTTTCTTTTTCTACTCTTTTTATAGTGTTACTCGGCATTGTCTAAAAAATCTCTAAACTTATCTCCCCATTTATCAAAAATTGATTTTTTGGGTTCTTTGGGTTCTTCAACTTCTTTAACAACCTCTTTCTTTTCTTGTTTTTCGACTTCATTAACAGCTGCTTCTTCAATTGCTTGCTGTTGTTTTATTTTTATATTTTTTTTATCAAGCCTATTTAAACCATTCATTAACAACCCAACTGCTGTTGCATATTGTGGTGTTGAAAAAATCTCATCAGAATCTCCTGCTAAATTTTCATTAGGATATCCAATTCTGGTATCCATACCAGTAATATATTCAACCAATTGTTTTAAATGTTTTAGGTTTGCACCTCCACCAGTTAAAACAATACCTGCTATTAATTTTTTCTTTGGCTCTTCGTGACCGTAATTTTTAATTTCTAAAAATACTTGTTCAACAATTTCAACTACACGTGCATGAATAATTTTTGACAAGTTTTTTAGAGTAATCTCTTTTGGTTCTCTTCCCCTTAAGCCTGGAATTGAAACAATTTCATTGTCTTTATTTTCTCCTGGCCAAGCAGATCCAAACTTTGTTTTTAATAATTCTGCTTGTTTTTCTATAATAGAACAACCTTCTTTAATATCTTCTGTTATTACATTACCTCCAAATGGAATAACCGCTGTATGACGAATAATTCCATTTTTAAATATTGCTAAATCTGTTGTTCCTCCTCCTATATCAATTAACGCAACACCAGCTTCTTTCTCTTCACTACTTAAAACAGCTTCGGCTGATGCTAAAGGTTCTAAGGTAATACCTGCTAAATTTAGACCTGCACTTTTTATACAACGACCTACATTTCTAATTGAAGAAACCTGACCTACAACTACATGAAAATTAGCTTCTAGCCTACCTCCGTACATACCAACTGGTTGTGTAATTTCTGGCTGACCATCAACTTTAAATTCTTGAGGTAATACATGTATAATTTCTTCACCTGGTAACATTACCAGCTTATGAACTTGTTTTTCTAATTTATCTAAATCATCTTCATCTATTACATCTTCTGCATTAGGTCTAGTAATATAATCACTGTGCTGCAAGCTTCTAATATGTTGACCTGCAATACCAACAACTGCTTCATCAATTTTAATTCCAGAAACAGCAATAGCTTCATCTACAGCCATTTGAATAGATTGTATTGTTTGTGTAATGTTATTTACAACACCTCGGTGCACACCTAAACTCTTTGCTTTTCCGGCTCCAAGTAACTCTATTTTACCATATTCATTTCTACGACCTATCATAGCAACAATTTTTGTTGTTCCTATATCTAATCCTACTGAAATATCGTTATGTTCCATACCCTATTTTTTTGTACAAACCACCTGGTTGTTATATTTTAAATTTATTGATGTGTATTTATCTATTGTTCTATCTGCCATTGTTTTATTAAAAAACGACTTTAGGTTTTTAAATTTTGAATCTAAATTTTCAATAGTACCTATTTCAATATCTTGTTCTCCAATTCTGCTTTTTAAAACATACTGATGTTGCTCTATTTTTTGCACACCAATAATTTGTTTTTTTAAAAATTCATCATTCAAAATTGTTGTTACTAAAAGATAAATTTCATCTATATCTTTGTCTATAATATCACCTGAAACCAATAAAACTCTAGCTGAATGATTCTCTGATAAAGGCATTATTTTTGCCTGTTTATCAATATAATAACTAGTAGTACTAGAAATAACTCTAGCTATTGGGGTACGTTGTTTTATTTTAGTTTTAAGCACACCATCAACTGTTAAAAAAACAGCTGCTTTTTCAACCATAGGATGTGCCGCCACATTAGTTTCCAGTTTTTGTAAATCTATAACAGTTTTTGCTTCATTTAGAACAGGTTTTCCTTTTTGTATTAACAATTTATCAACCATTTCATAATTCATAAAAAGGTTGTCTCCTTGCTCAAATTCAACAACAATATCATGTACTTTTTTAGTAGCGTGTTTATGGTGTGAAAACCCATACAAAAACACTACTAAACTAAGTAGTAAAAAGCCTTTTATGTAATTCCAATTAATTTTCACTTAAACTATTTTTAATATTTTCTATTAATTGTCCGATATCTCCTGCTCCAATTACAACGATAATTTGTGCATTAGATTTTAATATAGCATTTACTAAATTTTCTTTTGAAGAAAGCTGCTTATTTTTATTAGTTACTTTTGTTAATAACCACTGAGAACTAACACCTTCTATTGGCAATTCTCTAGCCGGATATATATCTAATAAAATCAATTCATCGAAACGCGCTAAACTTTGTGCAAAATCCTCAGCAAAATCTCTAGTTCTACTAAATAAATGTGGCTGAAAAACCCCTAAAACTTTTTGTTTTGGATACATTTCCTTTACAGCATCTACTACTGCATTTATCTCGGTTGGGTGATGTGCATAATCATCAATCAACACCAAATTTTCTGTATTTATTTTATACGAAAAACGCCTTTTTATACCTTTAAAAGTTAGTAAAGCTTTAGCAATAACTTCAATTGAAACTCCAAAATGATTAGCCATTGCCAAAGCTGCCACTGCATTTAGCACATTATGTTTTCCTGGTATAAATATTTTTATATTTTCAAAAGTTTCAAATGGTGTTTTTACATTAAAAATATAAGCTCCATTTTCAATTCTAATATTATAAGCATTATAATCTGCATCTTCTTCAATTCCAAAAGTTTTCCCTTTAATTGGCATCCCTTTTCTTACAAACAAGGTACCTGAAACTTTATCTGCAAATTCTTTAAATGAATTCTCTAACGATTCATTAGCTCCATAAATATCTAAATGATCTGCATCCATTGAAGTTATGCAGGCAATATTTGGAGATAATTTTAAAAATGAACGATCAAATTCGTCAGCTTCAACAACCGAAACTTCATTACCTCCTAAAATTAAATTGGAATTGTAATTTTCTGAAATTCCACCTAAAAAAGAAGTTGCACTTACATTAGCTTCTTGTAAAATATGGCCTAAAATTGTTGATGTTGTAGTTTTACCATGCGTACCTGCAACAGCCAAGCAATTAGTATTTTTAGTAATTTCTCCTAATATTTCTGAACGTTTTAGAACGGTAAAATTATGCTCTATAAAATAGCTTAACTCTGTATGCACTTTTGGAACAGCTGGCGTATAAACTACAATGGTATTTTTAGGGTTTGTATAAACATCGTCAATTAAATCTACAGCATCTTCAAAATGAACGTTAATTTCCATTTTTTGAAGATTATTTGTAATTTCAGTAGGTGTTTTATCATAACCAGCAACATTTTTACCATTGCTTTTAAAATAAATTGCAATAGCACTCATACCGATACCTCCAATACCTATAAAATAAACGTTATGTATACTGTCTAAATTCAACTAACTATTTATTAATTTTTCTATTTCTTTTACTATATCTTTTGTAGCGTTAGGCAAGGCCAACGCTTTTATATTCTCACTTAACTTTTGCTGTAGCTTCTCATCGTTTTTAAGTTCTAAAAACATATTTTGAAACATATTTAATTCAGATTCTTTTAACAATAAAGCAGCATCTTTTGTAACTACAGAAAGTGCATTTTTTGTTTGATGATCTTCTGCCACATTAGGAGAAGGAATAAATATAACCGGTTTCCCTACAATACATAATTCTGAAATTGAACCAGCACCTGCTCTGCTAATAATAAAATCTGCAGCAGCATATGTTAAATCCATTCTATTTAAAAAAGCATGTGTTTGAACTCCTTCTAGGTTGTCATACTTTTTAAATTCTTCATAATATAATTTTCCTGTTTGCCATATAACCTGAACCTCATTTTCTACCAACCAATTAATTTGCTTTTCAATTAAATTGTTTAAAGCTCTTGCACCTAAACTACCACCTATAACAACCAATATTTTTTTATTAGATTTTAATCCAAAAAAGTTGATTGCTTCTTCTTTTTTGCTAGTAACATCTAATAAATCTTGACGTACAGGATTTCCTGTTTTCACTATTTTATCAGCAAGAAAAAATCGTTCTAACCCATCATAAGCTACACAAATTTTGTCTGCTTTTTTGCTTAATAATTTATTTGTAATTCCCGGATACGAATTTTGTTCTTGAATTACAGTTTTAACACCTTTAACACTCGCCGCGTATAAAGTTGGACCACTAGCAAAACCTCCAGTACCAATTACAATTGTTGGTTTAAATTTTCTAATAATTTTAAATGCATTCCATAAACTACTTATTAACTTAAAGGGAAATGCTAAATTCTTTAAAGACAAACTTCTTTGAATTCCCGAAATCCACAATCCTTCTATTTTGTATCCAGCTTGAGGTACTTTTTCCATTTCCATTCTATCCTTAGCACCTACAAACAAAAAATTAGCCTCAGGATATTTTTCCTTTAGCTCATTTGCTATAGATACAGCTGGATAAATATGTCCACCTGTGCCACCTCCACTTAATATTATGTTAATCGATTGCTTCATGTAAAATATCTAAAGGGTTTTCTTCAGTTTCATTATCTATAATTTTTTCTTTTTCAGCAGTTACACTTAAAATAATACCAATGGCAAAACAAGTCATCCAAATAGAGGTTCCTCCACTACTAATTAACGGCAATGTTTGTCCTGTAACTGGAAATAAATTTACAGCTACAGCCATATTAATAATTGCTTGAAAAATAATTGGCAAACCTACGCCAATTATTAATAATGTCGCAAAAATTGTTGTAGCTTTTTTAGCTGCAACTAAAATTCTTATCAACAATAATAAATACATTAATATAACTGTTAGAGCGCCAAATATTAAACCATATTCTTCAACAATTATGGCAAATATAAAATCGGATGATGATTGTGGTAAAAAGTTCTTTTGAACACTTTTCCCTGGGCCTCTTCCTTGTAATCCACCGCTTGCAATTGCAATTTTAGCTTTTTCAACTTGGTATCCTTCCTCAGCATTTTTATCAGAAAAATTCTCTATTCTACTCACCCAAGTATCTACCCTATTGTGCATTGTATTTGGAAACGCTTTTGCAAACAAAACAAATAATGCAAATGCTACTATTCCAATACCCACAATAGATGCCAAATATTTTAATGGATATCCTCCTAAAAAAGTTAAAAGCAATACCATAGAAAAAATAATAGCTGTGGTTGAAAAATTTGCAGGTAAAATAAAAACTAATGTTATAGCAACTGGCAACCACAATCTCCAAAGACTCTCTTTAAAACTAATTGCCTTCTCTTTATTTTTAGCTAAATACCGCGCAACAAATATCATTAAAACAACACCTGCTAATGTAGATGTTTGAAAACCAACACCTATAAACGGTATGGTTATCCATCTACTTGCATTTGCCCCTCCAATTACAGTTCCTTTAGCCAAGGTAAAAATTAGCAATACTATTACTAAAGGAAGCATTAAAACAGACCCTCCACTAAAATACCTGTATGGTATTTTATGAACTCCATAAATAATTAAAAAACCGAAAAATAATAAAACAACATGTTTTACTAAATGGTACGTTGTAGTTCCTGAGTTTGCAACATATACCAAATTAGTACTTGCACTATAAACAGGCATAAACGACAACACCGCCATAAAGACTACAATTGCCCAAATAGCACGATCACCTTCGATATTTTTTAATATTTGTTTCATTTACAATTCTCTAACCGCTTGTTTAAATTGGTTACCTCTATCTTCGTAACTCTTAAATAAATCGAAACTTGCACAAGCCGGTGATAATAAAACTGAATCACCTTTTTCAGCAATTTTATATGCAACTTTTACAGCTTCTTCTGCACCTGCAGTTTCAACAATTAAATCTACTACATTATTAAAAGTTTGCTTTATTTTTTGATTATCTACTCCTAGGCAAACAATTGCCTTAACCTTTTCTCTAACCAATGGCATTAAATCTAAATAATCATTTCCTTTATCTACACCTCCTACAATCCAAACTGTTGGTGATTGCATACAATCTAAGGCATAAAATGTTGCATTAACATTTGTAGCTTTAGAATCGTTTATATATTGAACGCCGTTAATTTTAAGTACAGGTTCTAACCTATGTTCAGCACCTTCAAAATCTTCTAAACTTTCTCTTATTGTATTTTTTCTAACCTTTAATAATGTAGCCGTCATGGCAGCTGCCATTGCATTTTTAGTATTGTGTTCTCCTTTTAATGCTAAAGTTGATATTTCCATTATTGTTTCTTCGGTTTTATATTTTATTTGTATTTTATTATCTTTTATAAAAACACCTTGTTCTAATTCCTTTTTTACTGAAAACGGAAGAAGTGTTGCTTTTACTTTATTATTTTTAAGCCAATTTATAATCACCTCATCATCTGCGTCATAGATTAAAAAATCATTTTCTGTCTGATTTTCTGTAATTCTAAATTTTGATTCAACATAGTTTTCAAATTTATAATTATACCTATCTAAATGATCTGGTGTAATATTTGTAATTATTGCTATATGCGGTGCAAAAGACTCAATTCCATCTAACTGAAAACTACTTAATTCCAATGCATGTATATCAAAATTGTTTTCTGCAATTTGTTGCGCAAAACTAATCCCAATATTACCTCCCATTCCAACATTTAATTTTGCATTTTTCAAAATATGATCTACAAGCATTGTTGTAGTGGTTTTACCATTAGAACCTGTAATTCCCACTATAGTTCCAGTGGTATATTTTGAAGCAAATTCAATTTCAGAAATAACTTTAATATTTTTTTGTTTTAATGCTGCTACAATTGAAATATGATCTGGTATTCCCGGACTTTTAATTACAACATCTGCATCAAATATTCGTGACTCTGAATGATTTCCTTCTTCAAAAGAAATTTCATTTTCTATAAGTACATTTTTATATTTTCCTGCTATCTTTCCCATATCAGAAACAAAAACTTCATATCCCTTCTGCTTTCCTAAAATTGCAGAACCAACACCACTTTCTCCGGCTCCAAGCACAACCAAAAGGTGTTTGTACCCGCCAAAAACAGATGCATCAAATTCGTTATTATTTCTATTAGTATTCATTATTTAATTTACCCTATTGTTTTTTTTTACATTTAAACAAATGTGTGTTATCTTAGTTTTAATGTTACTATTGTTAATACTGCCAACATAATACCTACAATCCAAAAACGAGTTACAATTTTACTTTCATGATATCCCGATTTTTGATAATGATGGTGTAATGGAGACATTTTAAATATGCGTTTTCCTACTCCGTATTTTTTCTTTGTGTATTTAAAAAATCCAACTTGCATTATTACAGATAAATTTTCAATTAAAAATATGCCTGCTAAAATTGGAATTAATAACTCTTTACGAACTGAAATTGCCAAAACAGCAATTATCCCTCCTATTGTTAAACTACCTGTATCTCCCATAAAAACCTGCGCTGGATAGGTATTATACCATAAAAACCCAACTAAAGCACCTACAAAAGCTGCTATAAAAATGGTCATTTCACCAGAATTTGGAATGTACATTACATCTAAATAATCTGCGAAAATTATGTTTCCAGAAACCCAAGCAAAAATACCTAGAGTTAGTACAATTATAGCCGAAGAACCAGCCGCTAATCCATCAATACCGTCTGTTAAATTAGCTCCATTTGAAACTGCAGTTATAATAAAAATTACTATTGGAATAAATACAATCCAAGCATAATCTCTAAGTCCATCACCAAAAAGATCTAAAACTACTGCATAGTCTAATTCGTTATTTTTTAAAAAAGGTATAGTTGTTTTTGCTGATTTATGAGCTTCAGCAAACAACACCGGCACACCTGCTTCTGTTTCGTATTGATATTGCTTAGGCAACTGCTCTTTTATAGTAACATCTGGATGAAAATACAACATAGCACCTACAAAAATTCCTAAAGTAATTTGACCTAATACTTTAAACCTTCCTTTTAAACCTTCTTTATTTTTTCTAAAAATCTTAATATAGTCATCAACAAAACCTATAGTTCCCATCCAAATTGTTGTAACTATTAAAATAATAATATAGACATTGTCTACTTTAGATAATAGTAAAACAGGAATTAGAGTTGCAAGTATTATTATTATTCCACCCATAGTTGGTGTACCAGCTTTTTCAACTTGACCATCTAACCCTAAATCTCTTACAGATTCTCCAACTTGCTTACGTTGTAAATAATTAATAACTCTTTTTCCATAAATTGTAGAAAACAACAATGAACCAATAAAAGCTAATGCAGAACGAAAAGTTATGTATTGAAACAACCCTGCCCCTGCCAAATTATAATGTTTGTCTAAATATTCGAATAAATAATATAACATTGTTTTATTTTTCTATAGCTTTTAATAATTGTGAAATTTTTTCGTAATCGTCAAAATGAGTACGTACTCCTTTAACTTCTTGATATGTTTCGTGACCTTTTCCTGCAATTAAAATAATATCATCTTTTTTTGCCAGTTTGGTTGCTGTCTTTATAGCTTGTTCTCTATCTACAATTGATAGTGTTTTTCTATAATTTTGAGGATCAACTCCCTCTTCAATCTCTTTTATAATTGTTTCAGAATCCTCATTTCTTGGATTGTCAGAAGTAAAGATTACTTGCGTACTAAGTTGCGAAGCAATGCGCCCCATAACCGGGCGTTTTGCTTTATCTCTATTTCCGCCACAACCTACAACAGTAATAACTTGCTCGTTTCCTGCTCTTATATCATTAATAGTTTCCAATACATTTTTTAATGCATCAGGCGTATGCGCATAATCAATTATTGCAGTAACTCCTTCTTTAGATCTAAAGTGCTGAAACCGCCCTGTTACATTTTCCAATTCACTTATTAAAGTCAATGCCTCAGTGGATTCTAACTCTAACAATTGCGAAACTCCATAAACTGCTAAAAGGTTATAAGCATTAAAGCTTCCTATTAATTTTGCACAAACTTCATTATTATTTATGTTTAAAAACAATCCAGAAAACTGATTTTCTAAAATCTTAGCTTTATAGTCTGCCATTGTTTTTAAAGCATATGTGTATTTTTTAGATACTGTATTTTGAAGCATTACCATACCATTTTTATCATCTACATTTACCAAAGAAAATGCGGTTTTTGGTAAATTGTCGAAAAATGATTTTTTTACATCCCTATATTCTTTAAACGAGTTATGATAATCTAAATGATCATGTGTTAAGTTTGTATAAACACCACCAGTAAAATGTAAACCAGCCGTTCTTTTTTGATGAATTCCATGTGAACTAACCTCCATAAAACAATAATCTACACCAGCTTCAACCATTTTATTTAAATAGCTATTAATTGCTAAAGAATCTGGCGTTGTATGCGTTGCATTAAATTGCTGATTGTCTACAAAAATTGTTACCGTAGATAACAATCCGGTTTTAAAACCAGCATTTTGAAATAATTTATACAATAAAGTAGCAATAGTTGTTTTCCCATTTGTACCCGTAACTCCTATCAATTTTAATTTTGAAGAAGGGTTTCCATAAAAGTTAGATGCCATTATAGCTAATGCTTCATTAGAATCTTTAACCTTAACATACGTTATTGCCTCTTCTAAAACTTTAGGAAATTCTTCACAAACAATTACTTTAGCTCCCAATTCAATGGCTTTACCTATAAATTTATGTCCGTCGAATACCAATCCTTTTTGAGCCACAAACAAATCATTTGGTTGAATTTTTCGCGAATCAAATTGTATTGCATTAATTAACACTTCAGTGTTTCCATGAACTGCATTAATACTTACTTTGTACAATATGTCTTTAAATACTTTCAACTACGATAATTTTATATTGATTGTTGCTCCTTTAACTAATTTTGCTCCTTCATTAAGCGATTGCGATACTACTTTTCCATTTCCAGAAAAACGCACTTTTAAACCTAAGTTTTCAAGTAAAGAAATAGCATCCATAGCCGCCATTCCTTTTACATTTGGAATTGATTTTATTTCCTTATTAGAAATGGCATAATATTTTTCAAAATCATTTTTAACATTTTCAAAATCTGGAGTTTTATTCTCAATTTCGTTTATAATATGATTTGTAGTATAAATTTTTTGAGCTATATCTTTAAACACTGGACCTGAAACATCTGCTCCATAAAAACCTGTTTTTGTATTAGGTTCATGAATTACTACAATACATGAGTATTTTGGATTTTCAGCCGGGAAATAACCTGTAAATGAAGAAATGTATTTTTTATCTTTTAACCACTCTTGATAATTCCCATATTTCACACGAGCCGTACCCGTTTTACCAGCCATTGAAAAGTCTTCAGAATATAATTTTCTTCCAGTTCCACGAGACACCACGTTTTTAAGTACTTCTTGAATTTTAGCAACTGTTTCTTTAGAACAAATAGCCTCATTTATAACCTCTTTTCCAAAAGATTCTACATGCTTATTCCAAGATCTAATTTCTTTTACAAATCTCGGTTTCACCATTTCACCATTATTAGCAATTGCATTGTAAAATGTTAATGTTTGCAATGGCGTTAACTCTAAATTATACCCGTATGCTATTGATGGCAAGGCATTTTTACTCCATATTTCATGGTCAGGATTTGGAATTAAAGGATTTCCCTCTCCTTTAATTGGCAACCCTAATTTATCATTCAAATTCATTTTATATAATGCATTAATGAATTTCTCTGGATGCTCACCAAAATTTTCATCTATTAACCTAGCAAAAGCTATATTTGAAGATACCTCTAACGCACGCGCTGCAGTTATTTTACCATAGCCACCTCTTTTAGAATCGTTAATATATCTTCCATGCATTCTATACCTTCCATTTCCAGTATCTACAACAGTACTAGTATCTATTGCACCAGTTTCTAATGCCACTACCATAGACATTAATTTAAACGCCGAACCAGGTTCATGAGATTCATAAACCGCATAGTTGCGTTTTTCATAATACTTACCTTCAGAACTTCTTCCTAAATTAGAAATAGCTTTAATTTCTCCAGTTTTGGTTTCCATAACCACAACACACCCGTGCTCTGCCTCATATAGTTCTAATTGCCTTAACAAAGAATGATGCGCAATATCTTGAATATTAACATTTAATGTTGTAACAATATCTTTTCCATTTACGGGTTCTTTTTCATTTCTATCATTAATAGGTTTCCATTGCCCCTTCGCAATTTTTTGCTCCAACCTTAAGCCATTTTTACCTTTTAAATATTTTCTATACGCACCTTCAATTCCCGGAGCACCTCTATAATCGTCGTAACCGATAGTTCTTTCAGCTACCTTACCTAAAGGATGCGCCCTTACCGTAGACTGTTTTGCTATAAAACCTCCTTTATACATTCCTAAATTAAAAATTGGGAAACTTTTAATTTTAATATACTCTGTATACCCCAATTTTCTAGCAATAAATAAATACCTATTTTTACTATTTCTAGCTTTTCTAATTTTACGCTCCCAATGCGAAGTAGAATTCCCCAACATTTTAGAAAGTTCTTGCGATAAGCCTCTTACATTTTTCTCAAAAACTTCACTAGCTACCGTAACCGCATCCATTCTAATTTCGTATTGCGACATAGAAGTTGCAAGCAAACTTCCATCTTCAGAAAAAACACTACCTCTATTTGCATAAATAGTATCATTTCTTAGCGTTAACTGCTCAGACAAATGCCTATATTTATCACCTTCAGCAAACTGAATGTTTGTTAAACGCACAATAATAGCCACCAACAGAAGCGCTATAACAACAACTACAACGTACAATTTATTTAGTATGCCTTTTTTTGTTACTGCCAATTTTTAATTATTTTTTTGTGATTACTCTTATAACTTGAGGCGGTTGTTCACTCGGCTTTATTCCAAGATCAACTACTTTTTTTCTTACTGTTGACTCCAATCTCATTTCCATTGAAATTGAGCGCTTATCTAAGAATTCCGCTCTTAACTCTTTAATTTCATTGGTTAATTTTGCAATTTCCATTACTTTTTTATCAGAACTATGTGCACTCGCAATCATTATTAACATAAGTACAACTACAAAAAAAATAAAACGCCAATTTTTAAAGGAATCTTTATTCACTAAAAAATCCCCTTTCAAAAGGTTAAATATGCTGGATTTTATAGCTGACATTTATTTAATTGTTGCGATTCTTAATTTGGCACTTCTAGCTCTATTATTTTTCTTTATTTCAGAAAAGCTTGGAATTATTAATTTTCCTACTTTTTTCATTGGCACATCTACATTACCAAACATATCTTTCTCTGGTTCCCCCTCAAACAAACCACTTCTAATAAACCTTTTCACCAATCTATCTTCTAATGAATGATAAGATATTACACTTAACCTTCCATCTTCGTTTAACAACTCTGGAATTTGTAATAAAAACTCTTTTAAAACTTCTATTTCTTGATTTACTTCAATACGTATACCTTGAAATATTTGTGCTAAAATTTTGTGCTCAACAGATTTTGGCACAAATTCACTCAACACCTCTTTAAGTTCAAAACTTGTTCTAATTTTTTTTTCAGAACGCGCCTCAACTATTTTTCTAGCAATAGCTTTAGCATTTCTTAACTCGCTGTATTGAAACAACACAGAACTCAACCTATCTTCTTCGTAATTGTTAACAACTTCAAAAGCAGACAAATGTCCTGCTTGATTCATACGCATATCTAAATCGGCATCAAAACGAGTTGAAAATCCACGTTCCGCCTCATCAAATTGATGTGATGAGACACCTAAATCAGCCAAAACACCATCTACTTTTCTTACACCATAAAATCTTAAATATCTTTTTATGAATCTAAAGTTTTGAGGTATTAAGGTAAACCTTGAATCATCAATACTATTTCTTTGTGCATCTTCATCTTGATCAAAAGCAAACAATTTCCCACTTTCATTCAACCTCCTCAAAATCTCTTTTGAATGTCCGCCACCCCCAAAAGTAACATCTACGTACACGCCATCGGGTTTAATATTTAAACCATCAACACTCTCTTTTAATAAAACTGGACTATGATATTCCATCGCTACCTATTATGTTACCCATTACTTCTTCTGCCAAATCTGCAGTATCACCTGCAGCATCGTTAATTGCTAATTCGTAGCTGTCTTTATCCCAAATTTCAATAATATTAACCGCCGAAGACAATACTACATTTTTAGAAATTCCTGCAAAGGCTTGTAAATCTTTTGGTATTAACAGCCTTCCAGAAGCATCTAATTCCACAATTTTAACACCCGCTGTAAAACGGCGAATAAAATCGTTATTCTTTTTAACAAAACGATTTAATTTATTCACTTCAGCCATCATAATATTCCATTCATTCATCGGATAAAGCTCTAAACACGGTTGAAACAGCGAACGTTTTAGCACAAAACCATCCTGTAAAATTGGACTTAATTGCTTTTTTAAAGCAGCAGAAAGCAGCAAACGCCCTTTGGCATCAGCCTTTCCTTCATATGTACCAATTAAATTTATCATTATGATTTTGTATAAAATCAAAAATATAAATTTTTTCCCACATTTCTCCACTTTTACCCACTTTGTTGATAACTTTTACCACCAAGCACTTATTTTGAGTTATTTTTTTGAAAAACAGCGAATTAATAATTATATTACCTGTATTTAGAAAAAAGCATTTTTTTAGAAAAAAAAGTTACCTTTGTAGTAAGCTTAAAATTTTAAAATTAATGAGCAAAAATTTTATTGAAGAGAACAAATTCAAGTATGTAGAGGCTGGAGAAGGACAACCAATAATTGTTCTTCATGGGCTTATGGGAGGTTTAAGCAATTTTGATGGAGTGCTTAACTATTTTTCTAAACAAGGATATAAAGTTATAATCCCTGTATTACCAATTTACACCTTACCATTACTTAAAACTAACGTTAAAAACTTAGCAAAATTTTTAAAAGACTTTATGGCTTATAAAAAAATTGATAAGGCAATTTTAATAGGAAATTCTTTAGGTGGTCATATTGCATTATATTTCACAAAATTAAACCAAAAAAATGTTACCGCTCTAGTATTAGCAGGAAGCTCTGGTTTGTATGAAAAATCTATGGGTGACACCTATCCTAAAAGAGGAAACTATGAATACATAAAGAAAAAAACTGAAGAAGTTTTTTACGACCCAAAAATAGCTACTAAAGAAACAGTTGACGAAATATATGAGTCTGTAAATGACAGACATAAAGTAATTAGAACCTTAACAATAGCCAAAAGCGCCATTAGACATAACATGGCAAAAGACTTGCCAAAAATGAGTATACCTACTTGTATTATATGGGGTAAAAACGATAGTGTTACACCGCCAGAAGTAGCTATAGATTTTGAAAAATTAATGCCTAATGCTGACTTATTTTGGATAGAAAAATGTGGCCATGCACCTATGATGGAACATCCAGATGAATTCAATAAAATTCTTAAAAATTGGCTCACAGACAGAAACCTTTAAAAGATGAAAATTAAAACAGCTAATTTTATAATTAGCAATAGTGACGTATCAAAATGTCCAAAAGAAAGATTGCCAGAATATGCTTTTATTGGGCGTTCTAATGTTGGAAAATCTTCTTTAATTAATATGCTAACCGGTCAAAATAAGTTAGCAAAAACATCTGGAAGACCTGGAAAAACACAATTAATAAACCATTTTAAAATAAACAATAATTGGTTTTTAGTTGATTTACCTGGTTATGGTTATGCTAAAGTTTCAAAAAGTGTAAAAAGGACATTTCAAAGTTTTATAAAAAATTACTTTCTACAAAGAGAACAGTTGATTTGCACTTTTGTTTTAATTGATTGTAGACACGAACCTCAAAAAATTGATTTAGAATTTATGGAATTTTTAGGTGAAAATGAAATACCTTTTTCTATCATTTTCACAAAATCTGACAAGTTAAAACTTTCTGAATTGAATAGAAATATTAAAAACTATTCAAAAAAAATGACTACAACTCTTTGGGAAGAAATGCCTAAATACTTTATTACATCTGCCACTTCAGCAGAAGGGAAAGAAGATCTTTTAGATTATATTGGTTCTATTAATGATCAATTAGAAATAAACAACTAATGGCTTCAACCAAAGGTAATTTAGAAGTATTATTTGAAGACAATCACCTAATAATAGTCAATAAAAAATCGGGTGATATTGTACAAGGAGACAAAACTGGAGATACACCTTTAAGTGAAATTGTTAAAGAGTACATTAAAGAAAAGTACAACAAACCCGGCAATGTATTTTTAGGTGTTGTGCATCGTTTAGACAGACCAACAACAGGAATTATAGTTTTTGCAAGAACTTCAAAAGCATTGGAACGTTTTAACAAAATGTTACGCGAAAAAACTGTAAATAAAACCTATTGGGCAGTTGTAAAAAACAAGCCAAAAAAAGAAATTGACACGTTAATTGGTTTTTTAAGAAAAAATCCAAAGAACAATAAATCTACATCGTATTCCTCTGAAATAAAAGGAAGCAAAAAAGCAATACTTCATTACAAATTACTAAAATCGTTAGATAATTACCATTTATTAGAAGTTAATTTAGAAACAGGACGCCATCATCAAATACGATGTCAATTATCTGCTATTGGAAGTCCAATTAAAGGCGATTTAAAATACGGTTTTGATAGAAGCAATAAAGATGCTAGCATTCATTTACATGCTCGTAAATTAAACTTTACGCACCCAGTGACTAAAGAAGTTATTTCAATAATTGCTCCTACTCCAAACGAAGTTATTTGGAATGCTTGCTGCCAATAATTGCGAATTAATCTCCGTCATTCTGAACTTGTTTCAGAACCTCATCACTACAGTAACTAAATATTGTGAGAACCTGAAACAAGTTTAGGTTGACGATAAAAAAAGGAGCAAAAATAATATTATTTTTACTCCTTGAAGGACTTTTTCACTATCCCTATTAAATAAATTAAGCCTTATTTTTCTTCGCCACAATTTCATCTAAACATAAATTACCAACACTTCCTTTATGTGTATGGTTTACAGTTTTATCTGGATTAAAAGTACCTTCTTCTATGTTTTTTCCTATAATTTTATAAGCATCTCTAAACGGTGTTCCGTTTTGAACTAACCTATTAACTTCCTCAACACTAAACATATACAAGTACTTCTCTTCTTCTACAATATTTGTTCTTACCTGAATATTTTTTAATGAATACGTCAACATTTCTAAACAAGATTTTAAGGTTGAAAATGAAGGAATTAAACCTTCTTTTAGCAATTGTAAATCTCTATGATATCCACTTGTAAGGTTGTTACTAATTAAGGTAAACTCCATTGGCAACGCTTGTAATTTGTTGCATTTACCACGAATTAATTCAAAAACATCTGGATTTTTTTTATGAGGCATAATACTAGAACCGGTGGTTAGTTCATCGGGAAATGAGATAAAACTAAAATTCTGACTCATATACAAACATATATCCATACTCATTTTAGACAATGTAGCAGCAACAGAACTTATTGCAAAAGAAACTGATTTCTCTAACTTACCACGTCCCATTTGAGCAGCAACTGAATTGTATTTCAACACTTCAAAATCTAATAATTTAGTAGTTTCATCCCTATCAATTGGAAACGAACTTCCGTAACCAGCAGCTGAACCCAACGGATTTTGATCGGCAACTTTATAAGCTGCTTTTAAAAAGTAAACATCATCAATCAACGTCTCTGCATACGCTGAAAACCACATTCCAAAAGAAGAAGGCATTGCTACTTGTAAATGCGTATAACCTGGCAATAGCACGTTTTTATACTGTTCTGCTAAAGATATTAACAAATCAAATAAATCATCAACCTCAGCGTTAATTTCATTCAACGCATCTTTTAAATACAAATGTACATCAACTAAAACTTGATCGTTTCTAGAGCGTGCAGTGTGTATTTTTTTTCCTGTATCACCTAATTTCTCCGTTAATAAAAACTCCACCTTAGAGTGTACATCTTCAAAAGAATCTTCAATTGTAAATTTTCCTTCTTCAATAGTTTTTAAAATCGCGTTTAATTCAATTTCTAAAGCTGAAATTTCTTCTGAAGTTAACAAACCTATTTTATGCAACATTTTAGCGTGTGCTAAATTCCCTATCACATCATATTTTGCTAAAATTAAATCTAATTCTCTATCGTTTCCAACGGTGAAAATATCTATTTTTTTATCTGTTGAAAATCCTTTATCCCAAAGTTTCATTTTATGTATGTTTAATGGTTTAACAGTTGAATGATGTAATAGTGTAAGGATAAATTTAAACTTTTAAACCTTTCCACATTTTAACTTTCAACTAAATTATTTCTTCTAATATTTTAATATATAAATCTATTCCTTCTTCAATTTCACGAATATAAATAAATTCGTCTGCCGTATGTGAGCGCAAACTTTCACCTGGTCCTAATTTTAATGATGGACAGGTTAAAATTGCTTGGTCTGAAATTGTTGGCGATCCATAGGTGTTTCTTCCTAATTTTATTCCTGCTTTTACAATTTCGTGATCTTTTGGTATTGATGAAGAGTTTAAACGTTGCGATCTAGGGCATACCTCAGATTTTACATTTTCAGCAACAATATCAAACACTTCTTGATTTGTATAACAATCGGTTACACGCACATCTACAACAAATTTACAACTTGAAGGTATAACATTATGTTGACTTCCCGCTTCAATTTGAGTTACCGTCATTCTAACTTCACCTAAAGTTTCAGAAACCTTTGGAAATTGATATGTTTTAAACCAATTAATATCTTCAATAGCATTATAAATGGCATTATCTGTATTTCCATGAGCTGCATGTCCCGAAGTTCCTTTTGCTTCACAATTTAAAACCATTAATCCTTTTTCTGAAATTGCCAAATTCATTAAAGTGGGTTCTCCTACAATTGCGAAATCAATTTCTGGCAATATTGGCACTATACTTACCAAACTATTTGGACCTGTATTTTCTTCTTCGGCAGAAGCAACCATTAAAAAGTTATATTTTAAATCTTTTCTATTGTATAAATAAGTGAATGTTGCCAATAACGAAACCAAACAACCACCTGCATCATTACTTCCCAAACCATACAATTTACCATCAACAATTTCTGGTTTTAACGGATCTCGGGTATATCCTTTGTTAGGTTTTACCGTATCATGATGCGAGTTTAACATAATTGTTTTTTTTGAAGCATCAAAATACTTGTTTGTAGCCCAAACATTATTAACCTTAGTTTCAAATTTTATATTATGATCTAAAAACCATTGCTTTATTAATAAAGCCGTTTCATTTTCTTCACCAGAAAACGATTGTTTAGAAATTAATTTTTGAAGCAATTCTATAGCTTCTTTTGTAAGTTTTTCTATCATTTTTACAAACTTAGTGTTGTATATAATTTAATCTCATTTTTAACCAATGACGTATCTCCAATTTTAACCTTATCAACGCCTTTTTTAAGCGAATTAAAGCAATTATGCATTTTAGGAAGCATTCCGTCAGCAATAATTCCTTGCGCTATTAATTGCTCATATTTTTCTGAATTAATTTCAGCAATAACAGAATCTTTATCATCAATATTATCAAGAACTCCTTTTAATTCAAACACAAAATTTAATTCGGTTTTATATAGATTACTCATTCCAATGGCTACTTCTGAAGCTATTGTATCTGCATTTGTATTTAATAATTGTCCATTTTTATCATGCGTAATGGCACAAAAAACTGGCGTTACATTATTTTGAAGTAGTACATTAATTATTTCTGAATTAATAGCATCAACATCACCCGCAAAACCATAATCAATATCTTTTACAATTCGTTTGTGCGCTAAAATACAATTTGCATCAACACCTGATAAACCCATTGCATTACAACCAAAGCTTTGTAATTTTGCAGTAATATTTTTATTTAACAGCCCAGCGTAAACCATAGTTACAACTTCTACAGTTGCAGCATCCGTTACTCTGCGTCCATTTATCATTTGAGGTTTTAATCCCATTGCCGAAGATACTTCCGTAGCTTTTTTTCCACCTCCGTGAACTAAAATTTTAGGACCTTCTAGTGTTGCAAAATCTTTTAAAAACGAGAATAATGCTTCTTCATTATTAATAACGTTACCTCCTATTTTTACAATTTTTAATTTTTGATTACTCATTATGAATTATATGATGAGATTCTGAAACAAGTTCAGAATGACGATTAAAATATGGATTTATACTTATAAATTTTCTACAATTTTTTTCATTACAATTTGAGCTGCATAGGTTCTATTATTTGCTTGTTGAATTACAATTGAATTGTTTGAATCGATCACCTCATCTGTAACAATTACATTTCTTCTAACAGGTAAACAATGCATAAATTTTCCATTGTTGGTTAAACTCATTTTATCGACAGTAATCATCCAACTAGCATCTTTATTTACAACTTTACCATAGTCTTTAAATGAACTCCAATTTTTTACATATACAAAATCGGCATTTTCTAAAGCTTTTTCTTGATTGTATTCAATTTTAGAATTTTTAGTTATTTCTGGATCTAATTCATATCCTTCTGGATGCGTAATTACAAAATCAGCATCTTGTAATTGCATCATTTCTACAAAAGAATTAGCAACTGCATGTGGTAAAGCTCTTGGATGCGGTGCCCAAGAAAGCACAACTTTTGGTTTGTGTGAAACCTTAAATTCTTCCATAGTTATAGCATCTGCCAAAGCTTGTAAAGGATGTCCAGTTGCACTTTCCATATTAACAACTGGAATACCAGCATATTTTCTAAAACTTTCTAGTACTTGTTCTGCTTTATCTGCTTCTTTATCTGTTAAACTAGCAAAAGCTCTAATTGCAACTATATCACAATATTGAGCTATAACTTTTGCAGCCTCTTTTACGTGTTCAGATTTACCTTGATCCATTACTGTTCCATCTTCAAACTCTAGCTGCCAGCCCTCGCTACCAAAATTCATTACTATACAATTTAACCCTAGATTTTGAGCTGCTTTTTGCGTACTTAAACGTGTACGTAAACTATTGTTAAAAAACAATAAACAAATAGTTTTATCCTTTCCAATAAAATTAAATTTTAGTTCATTTTTTTTTAATTCAACAGCCTCTTTTACAGTTTCTTGTAAATTATCTAAATCGTTAATATGTAAGTAATTTTGCATTTTATTTTAATATTATTTTAGTAAACTCGGATGCATTATCAATTGCATCTACTATAAAGTTATCGTTTAATCCGTTTAAAATCCACGTTTCAATTTTTGCTTGTTGTGCAATTTCAGCTGCATCAATTTTAGTTGTCATTCCTCCAGTTCCATGTAATGAAATTGAATTTTGTATTTGTTTTTTTAAGACTTTAACATCAGAAGCTTCTTTAATAGTTTTAGCACATTTAGCATCGATAGATTCTTTTGTGTAAACACCATTTGTATTTGTTGCTATTAACAATAAATCCACATCTAACAAAACAGCTGCTAATGCAGATAGTTTATCATTATCTCCAAATTTTATTTCATCGGTTGCAACAGTATCGTTTTCATTAATAATTGGTATATAATTATTGGTTAGCAATACATTAATCGTATTTTTAATATTGGTTCTAGATTGTTTTTTTTCGAAATCTGAATACGACAATAAACATTGCGAGGTTAGCAAGCCAAGTTCCCAAAAATTCTCATGAAAAATACGCATTAAATGTGGCTGACCAATAGAAGCTAAAGCTTGTTTTACATTTATTGGTTTTCCATTGCTTTCTAGTTCTACAAACTGTTTAGCCACAGCAATTGCTCCAGAACTTACAATAACAAATTCGTATGTATCTTTTAATGAAGCTATTTGACGCGCAATATCTTCTAATTTTCCTCTCGAAATTTGATTGGTTTCTTTTGTTAATACATTAGAACCAATTTTTAATAAAATTCTTTTTTTATCTGATTTGCCCATCTCCAAAAATAAACCATTTATTTGTGACCAAATGTTGTAAACCCATTGGACCTCTATGGTGCAATTTATCTGTACTTATTGCCAATTCACCACCTAAACCAAACTGACCTCCATCAGTAAAACGAGTAGAGGCATTTTGATAAACAGCTGCTGTATCTACAGACTGCATAAAAATTTGAGCTGATTCATTATTTTTTGTAATAATAGAAGCTGAATGTCCACCGCCATATTTATTTATTTTAGCAATGGCTTCATTTATATTTTCAATACTTCCTAAAACAATTTTATAATCTAAAAACTCTTCAAACCAAATTTCATCACTTTTAATTTCTTTAACGTGATCATATTTTGAAATAATAGCATCACCTAAAATTTTAACATCTGCCGTCATTAGTTTTTCAATTAAACTTTTAACAAAATTGGATTTAGAAATTAGTTCATCATGAATTAATACTTTATCAACAGCATTACACGCAGAAATTTTAGCAGTTTTCGCATTAAATATAACATTTAAAGCTATGTTTAAATCTGCTTCAGCATCTACATAAACAAAGTTATTTCCACGTCCGCTTACAATTACCGGGCAAGATGCATTCTGTTTTACAAACTCAATTAATTTTTCACCTCCACGAGGTACAATTAAATCAACTTTTTGAGTAGGGTTTTCTAAAAAAGCCTGTGTTTCAGTTCTATTATAATTTAAATAAGCCACCCAATCTGTAGAAATATTATGAGCCTTTAAAGCTTTATGCCATAATTCTACAATTTTTAAGTTAGACTTTGCAGATTCTTTTCCTCCTTTTAGTAAAATTTTATTACCAGATTTAAATGCAATTCCTGCAGCTTCAACGGTAACGTCTGGTCTAGATTCATAAATAATTAAAACCGTACCAAAAGGTGCGGTTTTATTAATTATATTCATTCCATTTGTATGCGTAAAATTATAAAGTTCTTTATTTAATGGATCAACATCGTCTACTAATTGCTTTAAAGACAATACCATTCCATCAATTTTTGCAGTATCTACTTTTAAACGGTCATACATTGCCAAATCACCGCCTTTATATGCATCGACTTCAACTTTATTAACAGCCAAAATTTCAGCTTGTTTCTGCTGAATTAATTCAGCCATTGTAAGCAATACATTATTTCTTTGTTGTTCTGTTAGCATTGCATTCATTATACTAAAACTTCTTTTAAGGCTTTTATAAAAATAGCCACTTGTTCTTTTGTTATTGTTAAAGGAGGTAATATTCTTAGTAAATTTTTATTACTAGACCCTCCGGTAAAAATATGTTTATCAAAAATTAATTTTTTACGTAATTCGCCAACTTCAAAATCAAATTCAAGACCTAACATTAAACCTTTCCCTTTTACTTTCTTAATTTTTGGAACCGATTTAATTTCTTCTAAGAAATAGTTGTAAACATCATTTACATTATCCATTAAATGTTCTTCTTCAAGAATATTTAAAACTGAAATTGCTGCTGCACAAGCCAAATGATTTCCTCCAAAAGTAGTACCCAACATACCATATTTTGCTTTAATTTTTTTTGAAATTAAAACACCTCCAATTGGAAATCCGTTTGCCATTCCTTTTGCAGTAGTAATAATATCTGGCTTAATTTTATGATGTTGAAATGCAAAAAATTGACCACTTCTACCGTAACCAGATTGAATTTCATCTAGAATTAATATGGTTTTAGTTTTTTTACACTCTTTTCTAACTTTTTTAAAGAATTTTTTCTTTCCTTCATCTAAACCACCAACACCTTGAATTCCCTCAATAATTACAGCAGCCACATCTCCTTTACCCAGCTCGTGAACCACCAATTCAATATTATTTAAAGGAAGAAAAGTTACTTCTTGCTGTAAATTTATAGGAGCATTTATATTTAAATTATCCGTAGCTGCAACAGCAGCTGATGTTCGTCCGTGAAAAGCATTTTTAAAAGAAACAACCCTACTTCTACCAGTGATAAAAGAGGCTAATTTTAAAGCATTTTCATTTGCTTCGGCTCCAGAATTACATAAAAATAAATTGTATTTATCACACCCAGAAATGCGTCCTAACTTTTCAGCTAGTTCTTGTTGTAACGGGTTTTGAATTGAGTTAGAATAAAATCCTATTTTCTCAATTTGTTCTTTTATAGCTGAAACATACTTTGGGTGCGAATGCCCCACAGAAATAACTCCATGGCCACCATATAAATCTAAATATTTTGTTCCTTTATCATCCCAAACATAAGCGCCTTCAGCTTTTACAGGTGTTACATTATACAACGGATAAACATCGAATAGTTCCATAATTTATATATTTTAAATCTGATTAATTTTTTCAAAAGAAGTAACTAAACCTCTTATTAATGAAGCGCTTAAACCTTGATGTTCCATTTCGTTTAAACCTTCAATAGTACAACCACTTGGAGTAGTTACTTTATCAATTTCTTCTTCAGGATGATTTCCTGATTTAATTAATAAACTAGCTGCACCTAATGCAGTTTGCATAGATAACTCTTGAGCCTCTTTAGCGTCAAAACCTAATTGAACTGCACCTTGTGTTGTAGCTCTAATTAAACGCATCCAAAAAGCAATTCCACTAGCACAAATAACAGTTGCTGCTTGCATTAAATTTTCTTCAATACACATAGTTTGACCTAAAGAATTAAAGATACTTTTTGCCAATTCAATATTTTTAACACCTTTTGAATTTGCACTCATACAAGTCATAGATTGTTTAACTGAAATTGCGGTATTCGGCATACATCTCACAATAGCTACTTCATTTCCAATAACAGTTTCTAGATCTGCTATTTTCCTACCCGTTACAACAGAAATTATAGTGTGTCTTTTAGGGTTTACCACCTCTTTAATTTCTTCTAAAACGCCCTGTAAATGAGCTGGCTGTACCGCAATAATTATAACATCTGAAAAACAAACTGCTTTTCTATTATCGGTTGAAATTTTAACGTTTGGCAACTTACTCCAAGACTCTAAAGATGCTGTATTTCGCTTTGTTAAATACAAATTTTTAAACTTAAAATTATCTTGCGATAAAATTCCAAGCGCTATTGAATACCCTAAATTTCCTGTACCTAAAATTGCAATCTTCATAATTATTATTGTTGGTTATTGGTTGCTTGTTGTTCGTTTTAATCTTTCAATTAACTAAAATGAATTTGCTTTTAATTTTAATCCTGCTGTTTCTTCAAAACCAAACATTAAATTCATATTTTGAATTGCCTGACCAGATGCTCCTTTTAATAGATTATCTATTTCTGAAGTAATCAACAACATTCCTTCGTGTTTTTGTAAATGTAAAAAGCAATTATTTGTATTTACAACTTGTTTTAAATTTATTGGCGTTTTAGATATATGTGTAAAAACGGCATCTTTATAAAAATCTTCAAATAAATTAAATGCTTTTTCTATACTTTCATCAAATTCTAAATAGATAGATGCAAAAATTCCACGACTAAAATTCCCTCTATTTGGTATAAAAAACAAGTCTTTATTAAAATTATTTTGAAGGCTTTTTATACTTTCTCCAATTTCACCTAAATGTTGATGTGTAAATGCTTTATAAATCGAAAAATTATTATCTCTCCACGCAAAATGTGTTGTTGCTCCTGGTGAAACACCAGCACCTGTAGCTCCAGTTGTAGCGTTAATATGTACCGAACTATTTAACAGACCTGCTTTAGCTAATGGTAATAATGCCAATTCAATTGATGTTGCAAAACAACCTGGATTAGCAATATTTTTTGCTGTTTTAATTTTTTCTTTTTGAAGTTCTGGAAGTCCATACACAAATTCTTTTCCTTGAAAAACAGCATCATTATTCAACCTAAAATCGTTGCTTAAATCAATAATTTTTGTGTTTTCTGAAAAAGAATTATTTTCTAAAAATGCAGTTGAATTTCCGTGACCTAAACATAAAAACAAGACATCTACATTTGGATTAATTTCTCCCGTAAATTTTAAATCTATTGCACCTAATAAATCTTGATGCACTTGGCAAATATAGTTTCCTGCATTTGATGTACTGTAAACAAAGTCTAAAGCAACTTTTGGGTGATTAACCAGTAATCTAATTAATTCTCCTGCAGTGTATCCTGCTCCTCCAACAATTCCAACTTTAATCATAATTATGAATTTACGCTGTGATAAATTTTATTAGCTGTTCCTAATATTTTAATAAATCCTTTGGCATCTTCAGCACTCCAAGCTTTGTTAGTTTCTCCATATTCACCAAATTTAGATTTCATTAAATCATGTTTAGATTCAATTCCATTTAAACTAAAATGATATGGTTTTAAAGTTACAAAAACTTCACCAGTAACAGTTTTTTGAGAGTTTTCTAAATATGCTTCAATGTCTCGCATAGCAGGTTCAAAATATTGTCCATCATGCAATAACATACCATAAGTACTACCCAAACCTTCTTTTAAGTTTTGTTGCCATTTAGAAAGCACGTGTTTTTCTAATAAGTGATGCGCCTTAATAATTACTGTTGCGGCAGCAGCTTCAAAACCAACTCTACCTTTAATACCAACAATGGTATCTCCAACATGAATATCACGTCCAATAGCGTATTTTGATGCAATAGCTTCAACTTTTAAAATATTGTTTACCGGTGTGTCCATTTCACCATTTACTCCAACCAATTGTCCTTTTTCAAAATGAAGTTTTAGATCTGTTGGTCCTGTTTTCTCTAACTGACTTGGGTAGGCTTCTTCAGGTAAAGCTTGATGCGATGTTAAGGTTTCTACACCTCCAATACTTGTACCCCAAATACCTTTATTTATAGAGTATTTTGCTTGAGACCAAGGGTAGTCTACACCGTGTTTTTTTAAATAGTCAATTTCTTCTTTTCTAGATAATTTTAAATCTCTAATAGGACTAATAATTTCAATATCTGGTGCTAAAGTTTGAAAAATCATATCAAAACGCACTTGATCGTTTCCTGCTCCTGTACTTCCGTGAGCAATATATTTTGCATTTATTTTTTTAGCATATTCTACTACTTCTATTGCTTGAAAAACACGCTCTGCACTTACCGATAAAGGGTATGTATTATTCTTTAACACATTACCATACACCATAAATTTAATGGCTTTTTCATAATAACCATCCAAAATACTATGATTGGTATGTGATTTTACACCCATATCATAGGCTTTAGCTTCAACAATTTTTAATTCTTCCGAAGAAAAACCTCCAGTATTTACTAATACACTGTGAACTTCTAGATTAAGCTCGTTTTGTAAATATTTTACACAATATGATGTGTCTAAACCTCCGCTATATGCAACTACAACTTTTTCCATGACTTTTACTTATTACTTTTTTTTAAAAACAATGATTGTTTAATTTTTTTTAATCTGTTTAATACTTTTAAATTGAATTTGTGTTTTTTTACGTTTTGTTGTGCTTTTGGATCGTATAACATTCCTGTACACAAACACATTTTACGTTCTGTTCTAGTTAAAACATCAAAATTCTTACAAGTTCTACACCCGTTCCAAAACCCTTCATCTGTAGTTAATTCAGAAAACGTTACTGGTTGATAACCCAATTCGTAATTAATTTTTAAAACAGCTAAACCTGTAGTTATACCAAAAACTTTAGCTCCGGGATATTTTTCTTGAGAATATTCTAGTATTTTCTTTTTAATAGTTTTTGCCAAACCTTGGTTTCTAAAATTTGGATGTACTATTAAACCCGAGTTCACCACAAAAGAAGCATTATCCCAAGTTTCTATATAACAAAACCCTGCAAATTCATCATTTTCAGTAGCAATTACAGCATCACCTGTACTAATTTTTTTTATGATATATTCTGGAGATCTTTGCGCTATACCAGTACCTCTCACTTTTGCAGACTCTTCAATAGTCTTACAAATTAATTCCGCATATTTAATATGCGATATATTAGCAATAACAACTTTCATTGATTACTTTTTAAATTTTATAAATGTATTTTGATGTTTGTTTGAAATGTGAAAACGGACGCACCGTAATCAATAGAAATTTATGCCCTCAAGGGGCGACGAGTAATGCGGCGTGTAGTAAGTATGTTAAAACGCTGTGTTTTCATTGATACAAATTTACATAAATATTTCAAAGCAAACATCAATTTGTTTAATAATTAACAATATTTTTATAATACTGTTAATTATTAACAATCTTATCTATCAAAGATCTTATCTTCTAAACTAAAAATTGAAACAATTGTTGATTTTCATTTAAATACTCACTTAAAAATCCTTTTTGTTCCATCCTTTCTATTAAAGGTTTAAAATCGTTTTTAGATTTTAGCTCTATACCAACCACAGCTGGTCCTTTATCTCTATTATTTTTTTTGGTATATTCAAAATATGCAATATCATCATTAGGACCTAAAACATCAACTACAAATTCTTTTAAAGCACCAGCTCTTTGCGGAAAACGTATAATAAAATAATGTTTTAAACCTTGGTATAATAAGGCACGCTCCTTCATTTCTTCCATTCGGGTAATATCATTATTACCTCCACTTACAATACAAACAACTGTTTTACCTTTAATTTGTTCTTTTTGTTTTTCTAATGCCGCAATGGCCAATGCTCCTGCTGGCTCTACAACCAAAGCATTTTCGTTATATACCTTTAAAATTGTTTCGCAAATTAAACCTTCGCAAATTGTATCTGTACCATCTAATAAGTTTTTACAAAACTCAAACGTAAGATCTCCCATACGTTTTACGGCAGCTCCATCAACAAATTTTTCTATTTCACTTAAAGTGGTATTCTCACCTTTTTCTAATGAAGTTGTTAAAGATGGTGCTCCTTTAGGCTCTACTCCAATTAACTTTGTTGCTGGACTTAAGGTTTTAAACACACTTCCAACACCAGAAGCTAAACCACCACCGCCAACAGGCATATACAAATAATCAACTTGCGTATCTATATCGTTTAAAATCTCTAAACCAATGGTACCTTGTCCAGCTATAACATCTATATCATCAAAAGGATGTACAAAAGTGCTTTTATGAAGCTCACAAAATTCTGAAGCAGCTTTTTGACTATCATCAAAACTATCTCCAATTAATTTAACATCTACAAAACTGCCTCCAAACATACTAACTTGTTGAATTTTTTGAGCTGGTGTTGTTACAGGCATAAAAACCGTTCCTTGAACTTTCAACTTTTTACAAGCAAAAGCAACACCTTGCGCATGATTTCCTGCACTAGCACAAACAATTCCATTTTGTAATTCGTTTTTAGATAAGCCTTGAATTTTATTATAAGCACCTCTAATTTTATAAGAACGGACTACCTGTAAATCTTCTCTTTTAAAATAAATATTGGCGTTATAATATTCAGAAAAATTTTTCATAAACACTAAAGGAGTTGCTTGTACAACTCCTCTAATGCTCTGTTGAGCTTTATATATTTCTTCTAATGAAATACTATTTTTAATAGTTTCACTCAAAATTTTAGCTTTAAACTATTTTAATCATTGCAGTCATAGATGCTCTTAAAAACTCTCCAATTTCTTCAACTGGATGATTTCTAATTTCAGCATTTACTTCTATTAATTCTTTATTATCTACTCCTGTTTCACCATCATTAAATGGTTTACCAACAAAATTACTTGGTGTTTTATTTACATAATCTGCAATTAAAGGCTTACAAGCATGGTCAAATAAATAACAACCATATTCTGCAGTATCAGAAATTACACGGTTCATTTCAAATAATTTTTTACGTGCAATTGTATTTGCAATTAATGGTGTTTCGTGTAAAGATTCGTAATAAGCTGAAGCATCAATAATTCCAGATTCTGTCATAGATTCAAAAGCTAATTCTACACCCGCTTTTACCATCGCCACCATTAATACTCCGTTGTCGAAATACTCCTGCTCAGAAATTTCTACATCAGCAGCTGGTGTTTTTTCAAAAGCAGTTTCTCCGGTTTCTGCTCTCCAAGTTAATAAGTTTACATCGTCATTTGCCCAATCTTCCATCATTGTTTTAGAAAAATGACCACTCATAATATCATCCATATGTTTTTGAAATAATGGACGCATAATATCTTTTAATTCTTCTGAAGCATTAAATGCGGCAATTTTTGCTGGATTCGATAAACGATCCATCATATTGGTAATACCTCCATGTTTTAAAGCTTCTGTGATTGTTTCCCAACCATATTGAATTAGTTTTGAAGCGTAACCCGCATCAACACCTTCAGCTACCATTTTATCAAAACATAAAATAGAACCTGTTTGCAATAATCCACAAAGTATCGTTTGCTCACCCATTAAATCTGATTTTACCTCAGCAACAAATGAAGATTCTAACACTCCAGCTGTATGTCCACCAGTAGCAACAGCATAAGCTTTTGCATAATCCCAACCTTTTCCTTCAGGATCATTTTCTGGATGTACAGCAATTAAAGTTGGCACTCCAAAACCTCTTTTAAATTCTTCTCTTACTTCAGAACCAGGAGATTTAGGCGCAACCATTATTACCGTAATATCTTTACGTATTTGCATACCTTCCTCAACAATATTAAATCCGTGAGAATAAGATAATGCAGCACCTTTTTTCATTAAAGGCATTACTGCTGAAACTACAGCGGTATGTTGTTTATCTGGCGTTAAATTGATTAACAAATCAGCCGTAGGAATCATTTCTTCATAAGTTCCAACTTCAAAGTTGTTTTCAGATGCATTTAAAAAAGATTGTCTTTTTTCTGAAATTGCAGCTGGTCTTAATGTATAAGAAACATCTAAACCAGAATCTCTCATATTTAAACCTTGGTTTAAACCTTGTGCTCCACAACCAATAATTACTATTTTTTTTCCTTTTAAAGCTTCTACACCTTCACTAAATTCTGTAGAATCCATAAATCTACATCTTCCTAATTGATCTAACTTATCTCTTAACGAAAGAGTGTTAAAATAATTTGCCATTTTTTTGTTTTTTTATTTATTATTTAAAGATTAAAGAATTGAATGATTATTTTTTTCTCTTAAACTCTTTTAAACTTTTAACTTATTTTTTTATTTAATTCTAAACCCATAACATCCAAAATTTCACCTCTATAAACCAAAATTTTAGGTTTACTTCTACTTTGGTCTTTTTTTATTCTGTTACAGGCATTTCATCTTAATTAATTTCTTTTAATAATTGCGATATTTCCATTTTTGGTCGTGTAATTGCAATACGTCCTGAACGAACAAACTGCAACAAGCCATAAGGTTTTAATTTCCTGTACATTTTATCAATATTCTCTTTTGTGCCAGATGCTTCAATAACAAAAAAACTTTCAGTTATTGTAAGTATATGAGCTCTTCTAAATTTAAATTTCTTTTGAAGTTTCTCATCATGTAAATGTTTGGTAGAAATTTTAAACAAAGCAGTCTCATTATAAATAATTTCATCTTCTGTATGATAAAAAGCACGAATTACTTCAATTTGTTTTTCTAATTGTCCAGCAACTTTTCTAGCTAATTCTTTAGAAATATTTACCACAAAGGTAAATCTGTGTACATGTTCTATTTCCGATTTTGAAACGGACATACTTTCTATATTAATATGTCGTTTTAAAAATATTGCGGAAAGTCGATTTAATATCCCTACGTTATTTTCAGTATATACTGAAAATGTTAATTTTTTTATTACTTCCATCTTAACTTAATCTTATATCTGAAACACTTGCTCCTGTTGGTATCATTGGAAAAACATTATCTTCTTGCTCAATAACAACTTCTAAAAAATAAGCTTCTTTTGAAGCCAGCATAGTTTTAATTGCTCCATCTAAATCTTCTCGTTTAGAAACTCTTTTAGCTTCAATATCGTAAGCTCCAGCTAATTTTACAAAATCTGGGCTTATCATTTCTGTAGAAGCATAACGTTTGTCAAAGAATAATTCTTGCCATTGGCGTACCATACCTAAATAACTATTGTTTAAAACTACAATTTTAACTGCTGCTTTTGTTTGAAGAATAGTACCTAACTCATTACAAGTCATTTGATAACCTCCATCTCCAATAATTGCAACAACTTCACGTTCTGGAGCACCAATTTTTGCACCAATTGAAGCCGGCAAAGCGAATCCCATAGTACCTAAACCTCCCGAAGTAACGCTACTTCTAGTTTTAATAAAATCTGCATAACGACAGGCAAACATTTGATGTTGACCTACATCTGAAACTATTACAGCATCGCCATTAGTTTCTTTGTTAATTCCACCTAAAACCTCACCCATTGTCAATCCAGGTTTTGTTGGATTTAATTGATCATTAATAACTTCATCTTTTTCAATTTGAAGTAACTTATCAAACTCTTGCATCCATATTTTATGATCTGATTTTTCAACATATTGCATAATTTCTGCTAATGTTTCTTTTACAGTTCCTAATACGGCAACATCTGTTTTTACGTTTTTATCTACTTCTGCAGGATCAATTTCAAAATGAATTACTTTTGCTTGTTTAGCATATGTATTTAAACTCCCTGTAACACGATCATCAAAACGCATTCCAATTGCAATTAAAACATCACAAGAATTAGTTAAAACATTTGGCGCATAATTTCCGTGCATACCAACCATACCAACATTTAATGGATGGTTTGTTTCTAAAGCCGAAAGTCCTAAAACTGTTGAAGCCGATGGAATATCAGTTTTTTCTATAAAATTCTTAAACTCTTGTTCAGCTTCACCAATAATAACTCCTTGTCCCCAAACTATTAATGGTTTTTTTGCTGCATTAATAAGTGTAGCTGCTTCTTTTATTTTTTCAATATCGAATTTAGGAATAGCTCTATAACTTCTTATTTTTTCGCATTTTTTATATTCAAAATCTAACTCACCAAACTGTGCATCTTTTGTAATATCAATTAATACCGGTCCTGGACGTCCAGATTTAGCTATATAAAATGCTTTAGCCATAACTTCAGGTATTTCTGAAGCCTTAGTAATTTGATAATTCCATTTTGTTACTGGTGTAGAAATACCAATAATATCTGTTTCTTGAAATGCATCAGACCCTAATAAATGTGATGCTACTTGCCCTGTAACACAAACTAATGGTGTAGAGTCTATTTGTGCATCTGCAATACCAGTTACCAAGTTTGTAGCTCCTGGGCCAGAAGTTGCAAAGACAATTCCTGGTTTTCCTGTTACACGTGCAAAACCTTGTGCAGCGTGTATTGCCCCTTGCTCATGACGTGTTAAAACGTGATGAAATTTTTCACGATATTTATAAATCTCATCATAAACTGGCATTATGGCACCGCCTGGATAGCCATAAGCTAAATCAGCACCTTCTTCTAATAAACATTTTAGAACTGCCTCAGCACCTGTAATCTTAACAGCTGCTGCCTTCTTTTTTTCTTGAACCTGTTTACTCAATGTTTCCATAGGTTTAAAATTTATCCGTTACGCATCCCTCTGAAGCAGATGAAACGGTTTTTGCATATTTATATAATATTCCTTTTGTATGTTTTAATTTTGGTGCTCTCCACTGCTCTTTTCTTTTTAACATTTCAGCGTCAGAAATTTTCATGTTTATAGTTTTATTAACTGCATCTATTACAATTATATCACCATCTTTTACCAATCCAATTCCTCCTCCGTTTTGAGCTTCTGGCGTAATATGTCCCACTACAAACCCGTGCGTTCCACCAGAAAAACGTCCGTCTGTAATTAAAGCGACAGATTTTCCTAAACCTGCTCCCATAATCATAGAAGTTGGTTTTAGCATTTCTGGCATTCCTGGTCCACCTTTTGGACCAACATATCTAATTACAACAACATCGCCTCTAGACACTTTTCCTGCTCCAATACCATCATTTGCTTCTTGTTCGCTATTAAAAACAACTGCTTTTCCTTCAAACAAATTACCTTCTTTTCCACTTATTTTTGCTACAGATCCTTCTGTTGCAAGATTTCCATATAAAATTTGAAGATTTCCAGAAGATTTTAATGCTTTTTCTTTTTGATGAATTACCTGTTGTTTATCTTCAAAACTCAATGGTTTTACAGTTGCTAAATTTTCAGCCAATGTTTTGCCTGTAACAGTCATACAATCTCCGTGTAGATAACCTTCATCTAACAAATATTTCATTACAGCTGGTGTACCACCTACTCCATGAATATCTTCCATTAAGTATTCTCCACTGGGTTTTAAATCTGCAATTAAAGGTGTTTTATCACTTATACGCTGAAAATCTTCTAATGTAAATTCAATTCCAGCAGCATGTGCAATTGCTAAATAATGCAACACTGCATTTGTAGAACCTCCTAAAGCATTTACCAAAGCAATCGCATTTTCTAACGATTTTTTAGTTATAATATCTAAAGGTTTTAAATCTAACTCCAATAAATTTTTAATTGCTGCTGCTATACGCTCGATTTCATTTTCTTTATGTGGATTTTCTGCAGGAATAGAAGAATTATAAGGCAGCGCAAATCCTAATGCTTCAATTGAAGAAGCCATTGTATTTGCAGTATACATTCCACCACAAGCTCCTGCACCTGGAATTGCATTTTTTATAATTTCTTTGTATTCTTCTTCAGTTATTTCTCCTGCTATTTTTTGACCTAAAGCTTCAAAAGCAGAAACAATATTTAATTTTTTTCCATTGTATTTTCCTGAAGCAATAGTTCCACCATACACCATTAAAGATGGACGGTTTAAACGCAACATAGCCATAATTGCTCCTGGCATATTTTTATCACAACCTACAACAGTAACTAAACCATCATAACTTTGCGCATTCATTACTATTTCAATAGAATCTGCAATAACATCTCTAGAAGGCAAAGAATAGTTCATTCCAGAAGTTCCCATAGAAATACCATCGCTTACTCCAATAGTATTAAAAACTAAACCAACTTCATTATTGTTGTTAACAGCTTCTTTAATTTTACCAGCTAAACCATTTAAGTGCATATTACACGGATTACCATCGTAACCTGTACTAGCAATACCAATTTGTGGCTTTCTCATGTCATCTTCAGATAACCCCACTCCATATAACATTGCTTGAGCTGCTGGTTGCGTAGCATCTTGAGTAACTCTTTTACTATATTTATTTAACTGCATTTAATTTAAAGTTTCTTTATCTATTTTGAATTATATTTAAAAATAACTCGTTTTTATTATTTACTTTATAATGAGATACAAATTTACTTTAGTCATTTATTTTATCATTATTCCATTTACTTTTTTTACAATAGCCACAACCTAATAATTCAACCTAACACACTATATTGCAACACTTTAATTCAATTTGTTTTACAATGATTATTTTATAAAAAAACCTAAAGCAACATAAAACCCTATTTCACTTACAAATTGCTTAAAACAAAAAAAGCCTTCCTAAAAAATTTAGGAAGGCTTCAATAATTCTATATTAATTAATTATAATAACATCCCTATCTACTTGTGAATAATCACAGAGACAATAATAGAAATGATATTAATATTGATGTTTGCCATAATTGAGCTACAAATATGTAACAATTTTTTTTACTTTAAAAGTTTTTTTTCTTTTTGTTGAATAATTAACTCAACAGGCTCATTTTTTATTTTACTTTCTAACCAAGATAAAATATCTAAATATAAGAATGCACGCCTTTCAAAAGGGTGATCTTCATATTTTTTCAGTTCTGCATGAAGTTTAATAAACTCTTTCTTTAAATCTTGTGGATAAATATTACTTAGATTCTTTAAAAAATCAATCATTTTAAGCTGTACCTTATGTAAATCATTCATTTTCAACAAAAATTTATACGTTGAAACTATCAATTTTTCAATATTATAATCTATCCCAGCTTCATAATGTGCCACTAAATTTAAAACCCTTGAAAAGCACAATAAATCTTCTCGCATTTTTAAATCTTTATTTTGAATAATTTTTTCAAGATAAAAAATACAAGTTTCATTATCTCCTGCTCCAAAATACATACATGCAATTCTGTAATAGAACACCATAATATGATGCGCATCTATATTACCTTCATACTCTTTTATTTCAACCAATAATTTTTGAACAAAATCTAAACCTTCTGTAAAATTACCCTCTAAAAAATACAAGCTTAACTTGTTCTGATTGTAATACAAAAACGCAAGTGTTTTAGTATTTTCATTTAAAACAATTATATTATTTTTAATATCAAAATCTAGCTTTTCTAATACTTTTTTAAACTTTTTTCTATATTTAATAAGGTATAAAGCTTCAGCCAAATAATTAACCCCTTTTAAATAAAAAACAGGATTTTGTTTTTTCATTTCAGGTTTTGCATCAAATAAATCTACCCATTTTTGTGCATATTTAAAACTAGAAACAAAATCTTGTTTTATTAAACTATGCCACAAATACGCCTTATATAAATAAAGTTTTTCTGTAAAACTGAGCTCAGACAATTCGTACTTTGGCAATCTTTTTTGAAAGTAGTCGGTTAACATTTTAGAATCCTCATTATCTTTTGCATAACCAATTTTTAACATTAAACTATACAACTGCAATGATAAATTAGACAATTTACTTATTCTAATATTTTTTAGACTTAACTCTTTTGCCTGTATTGTAAGTTCATCAGCTCTATTACTCATACTTCTAGTAATATACTGTGATTCAATTATTTTTTCAAACTCAACAATTTCATAAGCTAAATTGTTCTCTCCATTATTAATTGCAGAATCTTTAGCTTTATCTAAAATTTTAAGACTTTGCTTATAAAGCCCTTTATTATATAAAATTGTAGCAAAATCGAATTGTTCTCTAATTTGAGTTCGCACATTTTGATGCACTGGATTAAACCTTAAACTCACCAATATTTGTCGGTACAAATGCGCCTTTGTATTTGATATTTGTTGCTTTTTTATATTTGTTTTTTCTAAAATTAGTTTATCATCATAAGCATTTACCTTATCTAATAAATTAAATAAAGAAATAAAATTTGCATCGGCATTTCCACCTAATCTCCCTACATATAACCTAAATTGTCGCTTTTCAGATTTAGAAAGCGACTTCACCAAACTAAAAAGCGAATCTTTTTGATCAATAGCCATTGTAACTAATTTATTTTTAAATTATTGATTGTTAATTACTTGTAAAAAATACAACTTGTTTGAATATAGTAAACAATCATATTTATAGTAATTATAAAAAACGTATAACCATATTTTTGGTATTCAAAAGTGATAAAAAAAAATTAGAAATGAGTAAAAATCGAGTCCAAATTTTTGATACGACGTTAAGAGATGGAGAACAAGTCCCAGGCTGCAAGTTAAATACTGAACAAAAATTAGTAATTGCTAAACGACTTGATTTATTAGGGGTAGATGTTATAGAAGCAGGATTTCCTATATCTAGCCCAGGAGACTTTACGTCAGTAGAAGAAATATCAAAATTAGTAAAAGATGCTACAGTTTGTGGTTTAACTAGAGCAAACAAAAAAGATATTGAAATTGCTGCACAAGCATTAAAATTTGCAAAAAAACCACGAATACACACAGGAATAGGTACTTCCGAATCTCATATTAAATACAAATTTAATTCTACACAAGATAAAATAATTGAACGTGCTTTTGAAGCTACAGCATATGCTAAAAAGTTTGTTGAAGATGTTGAATTTTATGCTGAAGATGCAGGAAGAACAGATAACGAATATTTAGCAAGAGTGTTAGAACAAGTTATTAAAGCTGGTGCAACTGTTTTAAACATTCCAGATACTACAGGATACTGTTTACCAGATGAATATGGTGCAAAAATAAAATACTTAAAAGAAAATGTTAAAGGTATTGACAATGTAACTATTTCTTGCCACTGCCATAACGATTTAGGTTTAGCAACCGCAAATGCTATTGCAGGAATACAAAATGGTGCACGCCAAATAGAGTGTACTATTAATGGAATAGGAGAACGCGCCGGAAATACTGCTTTAGAGGAAGTTGTAATGATTATGAAACAACATCCATACTTAAATTTAGACACTGGAGTAAATACTAAACTATTATATGACACTAGTTTATTAGTACAACGCAGTATGGGAATGGCGGTACAACCAAACAAAGCTGTTATAGGTGAAAATGCCTTTGCCCATAGTTCAGGAATTCATCAAGATGGAGTAATTAAAAATAGAGAAACTTACGAAATTATGAATCCAGAAGATGTAGGTGTTACCGAATCTTCAATTGTTTTAACTGCCAGAAGCGGTAGAGCTGCCTTAGCCTATAGAGCCAAAAACATAGGTTATGACTTAACAAAAATAGAATTAGATGATTTATATCCTCAGTTTTTAAAGTTTGCAGACTTTCATAAAGAAGTGAATAATAACGATATTCATCACCTTATGGAATTAAATAAAATTAAAAAAACAAGCATTAAACTATAGCTCTAAATATAATCCTATTAATTTTGTGTTTTTTTAAAAATAATAACTTAATTTCACATAAATTTTTTATTTAAAACACTGAATTAATATAGTTATGAAATTAAATATCGCTTTGCTTCCAGGCGATGGAGTTGGTCCAGAAGTAATACAGCAAGCAGCAAAAACATTAGATGCAATTGCTGAAAAATACAAACACACATTTGTATATAAATATGCAAATATTGGCGCTATTGCAATAGAAGAAACTGGAAACCCATTGCCTGAAACTACTTTAAAAACATGTGCAGATGCAGATGCTATTTTATTTGGTGCTATTGGAGAACTTAAATACGATAACGACCCAAATGCCCAAGTAAGACCAGAACAAGGCTTACTGGAGCTTAGAAAAAGTTTAGGTTTATTTGCTAATATTCGCCCTTTAACTACATATGATGCGCTAATTGACCAATCTAACTTAAAAGCACATGTTATAAAAGATGTTGATTTTGTAATTTATAGAGAATTAACAAGTGGAATATATTTTGGAGATAAAGAATTAAGCGAAAACGGCAACGAAGCAACAGACACCTGTAAATACACTATTGATGAAATAGATAGAATTGCTCACTTAGCTTTTAAAAGCGCTTTAATAAGACGTAAAAAATTAACATTAGTAGACAAATCTAACATACTAGAAACATCTAGATTATGGAGAAAACGCGTAATTGAAGTCTCTAAAAATTATCCTACAGTAAATTTAGACTTTTTACTTGTTGATAATGCTGCAATGCAATTAATATTAAACCCAAAGCAATTTGATGTAATTTTAACTGAAAATATGTTTGGAGATATCCTATCTGATGAAGCTAGTGTAATTTCAGGCTCAATAGGCTTACTAGCTTCCGCTTCAATAGGTGCAAACAATGCAATGTTCGAACCAGTTCATGGCTCATACCCAGAAGCTAAAGGTAAAAATATTGCAAATCCTTTAGCTGCTGTTTTATCTGCAGCAATGCTTCTAGACCATTTTGAATTACACGAAGAAGCTGATGCAATTAGAGCTGCTGTAGAAAAATCGATTGAATTAAATATAACAACTCCCGATTTAAATAGCACAAATCACTTCTCTACAACAAATGTTGGAAACTTTTTAAGCGATTTTATTTTAGATGATGAAAATACTTTTTACAACAAAAATAATATAGACCTAGGACAATCTACAATTATTTAATTAGCATTAATTGTTAGCAATTAAAAATTCTTCGACAAATAAGTAAAGAAGCACTATGACTGACAAAGAACGTAGCATACGTAAAATTATTTCTAGTAAAAACAGACCTCATTTAGACTTTAGTTTAAAAACTAAAACAGAGAAATTTACCGATAATTTATTTTACACATTATTCGATGCAAATGCGTGTGTTGCCAAAAATATTGAACAATTAGAATTAGATTTTGATGAAATCTACAAATTAGCTTGTAAAGTTGATGTTGAAGCTTGTAGTAATATTTGGGCCTCATTTTTATCTGAACTTCCAGAAATTTTAGAAAATCTAAATTTAGATGCGCAAGAATTGGTAAATAGCGATCCTGCATCTAATAATATTGAAGAAGTTTATTTAGCATATCCTGGTTTTTTCGCAATTGCTATTTATAGATTAAGCCATAAATTACACCTGCTTAAAACTCCATTAATACCAAGGTTAATGAGCGAATACGCACATAGCAAAACAGGTACAGATATTCACCCAGGAGCAACTATTGGAAAATCGTTTTTTATAGACCACGCAACCGGAACCGTAATTGGTGAAACTTGTTTTATAAAAGATCACGTAAAAATATACCAAGGCGTAACCTTAGGTGCCTTACAAGTTTCAAAAGAATTAAAAAATGTAAAAAGACACCCAACAGTTGAAGAAAATGTAACTATTTATGCCAATGCAACCATTCTTGGAGGAAAAACAGTTATTGGTAAAAATAGCATTATTGGAGGTAACGTTTGGATAACAGAATCAATCCCTGAAAACTCTTTAGTCTATCACAAAGCTGAGACTAGATTGAAACAAAACAAAAACAAATGATAGCCAAAAGTTTATTCGATTTTATAGGAAATACACCTTTAATTAAAACCAAAAACATTTTAACTAAAGAACATGTTTCGCTCTATCTTAAATTAGAAGGAAACAACCCTGGAGGAAGTGTAAAAGACAGAGCTGCTTTTAATATGATAGCTACAGCATTAAAAGAAGGAAACATCAAAAAAAATGATTATTTAATAGAAGCTACAAGTGGAAATACAGGTATTGCATTAGCAATGATTGCACAACAATTTGGAATTAAAATTGAGTTGGTTATGCCAGAAAACTCAACCAAAGAAAGAGTGCAAACTATGCAAGCTTATGGCGCAAAAGTAACCTTAACATCTAGTAAAACTGGCATTGAAGGCTCAAGAGCCTATGCAGAAAAAATGGTAACAGAAAAAGGATATAAAATGCTTAACCAGTTTGCCAATGAAGATAATTGGAAAGCACATTATAAAACTACTGGCCCAGAAATTTGGAGAGACACCGATGGAAAAATAACTCATTTTGTTTCGGCAATGGGTACAACAGGAACCATTATGGGAACTTCAACTTTTTTAAAAGAAAAAAATAATACCATTCAAATTATTGGAGCACAACCAACCGATAACTCTCGAATTCCTGGTATTCGAAAATGGTCTCCAGAATTTTTACCTAAAATATTTAATCCTAAAAAAGTTGATACCGTTATTGAAGTTAGCGAAATAGAAGCTAGAGAAATGACAAAAAGACTTGCAAAAGAAGAAGGAATTTTTGCAGGAATGAGTAGCGGAGGAGCAGTAACAGCTGCTTTAAAATTAGCTAAAACCATAGAAAAAGGAGTTATAGTTGCTATTATTTGCGACCGTGGAGACCGGTATTTATCATCAGATTTATTTGAATAAAACGTTATAGCAAGTATCCGTATTTTAGATTGGATAGCAACCTCTTTTATTGTATTTTTGTTTGTTAGAATACATACAAAACTCACCATGAAAAAAATACAAATGGTTGACCTTCAAAGTCAATACGCTAAAATTCAAGAGCAAGTAGACTCAAAAATTTCAGAAGTTTTAAAATCTGCAGCTTATATAAATGGACCTGAAGTCCACTCTTTTCAAAAAAATTTAGAAACATATTTAGATGTAAAACATGTAATTCCTTGCGCAAATGGTACCGACGCACTTCAAATTGCAATGATGGGATTAGGCCTAGCACCTGGAGACGAGGTTATTACAGCTGATTTTACTTTTGCAGCAACTGTTGAAGTTATTGCCCTTTTACACTTAACACCTGTTTTGGTTGATGTTGAAAAGGACTCTTTCAATATAAATATTGAAGCACTAAAAAAAGCAATCACTCCAAAAACAAAAGCTATTGTTCCTGTACATTTATTTGGGCAATGTGCAAATATGGATGCAGTTTTAGAAGTTGCAAAAGAACATAATTTATTTGTTATTGAAGATACAGCACAAGCAATTGGAGCTAGCTATACCTTTAAAGATGGCACAACTAAAAAAGCAGGAACTATTGGAAACGTTGGAACAACATCATTCTTTCCTTCTAAAAACTTAGGATGTTATGGAGATGGTGGTGCTATTTTTACAAATGATGATGATTTAGCTCATACAATTAGAGGAATTGTAAACCACGGAATGTACAAACGTTATTACCACGATGTTGTAGGAGTTAATTCTAGACTAGATAGCGTACAAGCAGCTGTTCTAAATGTAAAATTACCTCTTTTAGATGCTTATTGCGAAGCTAGACAAAAAGCCGCTGCGTACTACTCTAATGCTTTTGCAGGAAATGAAAACATTATAACACCTGCCAAAAGTAACTTTACAACACACGTTTTTCATCAATACACACTACAAATTTTAAATGGTAAAAGAAACGAACTACACCAACATCTACTGGATAATGGAATTCCAAATGCCATTTATTACCCTGTACCATTACACAGCCAAAAAGCATATACAGACAAACGTTATAATGAGGATGATTTTAAAGTAACAAATAAATTAATTGATACTGTTATTTCTTTGCCTATGCACACAGAATTAGATGAAGAACAATTAAATTTTATAACATCAACAATTTTAAATTTTATAAATAAATAATGAAAAAAGTTTTAGTTACTGGAGGGTTAGGATTTATTGGCTCACACACAGTTGTAGAGTTACAAAATGAAGGTTTCGAAGTTCTTATTATTGATAATTTATCAAACTCAAGCATTGAAGTTTTAGATAAAATAACTTCAATTACAGGAACAAAACCTACATATTTTAATATCGATTTAAGAGAAAAAACTGCTGTTAAAGATTTTTTCGCAAATAATAAAGTAGATGGAATTATTCATTTTGCAGCATCTAAAGCAGTAGGTGAAAGTGTTCAAATGCCATTAGAATATTATGAAAACAATCTTGGTAGTTTAATTTCTATTTTACAAGAAATGAAAGCTAACAACTTAAATAACTTTATTTTTAGTTCATCTTGTACCGTTTATGGACAAGCAGATGAACTTCCAATTACAGAAAATGCACCTATAAAACCTGCGGAATCTCCTTACGGAAATACAAAACAAATTGGTGAAGAAATTATAAAAGATGCTACCAAAATTTCAGATTTAAAAGCTATTGCATTGCGTTATTTTAATCCAATTGGCTCACACGAATCTTCAAAAATTGGTGAATTACCTATTGGAATACCTCAAAACTTAATTCCTTATGTAGTACAAACTGCAGCTGGAATACGTAAAGAACTTTCCGTTTTTGGAAGTGATTACGATACACCTGACGGTACAGCCGTTAGAGATTACATTCATGTAGTTGACTTAGCAAAAGCACATATTGTTGCTTTAAAAAGACTTATTGAAAATAATAACAAAGCTCAATATGAAATTTTTAACTTAGGTACTGGTAAAGGAAATTCTGTTTTAGAAGTTATAAATACTTTTGAAAAAGTTACTGGTAAAAAAGTAAACTATAAATTAGTAGATAGACGAGAAGGCGACATTACAGCCGCTTATGCCGATACAAATTTTGCAAATGAAGAACTTGGATGGAAAGCTGAATTAACTCTAGATGAGGCTTTACTTTCTGCCTGGAAATGGCAAGAAGCTTTAAATAGCGAAAAATAAATAGTTACTATTTTTTAGTAACAATACACTATTAAAAAAGGGCTTTCAAATATAATTTGAAAGCCCTTTTTATTTTATCTGCACAAAACTGATAACTGTAACTGCATACTGCAACTACACTAAATACTTATAACTAAGCACCTGCTCCACTGGCAGAAACACTTCTATCTATTTTACGCATTAAACCTTGTAAAACTTTACCCGGTCCAACTTCAATAAATTCTGTTCCTCCATCAGCAATCATAGCTTGCACGCATTGTGTCCAGCGTACAGGTGCCGTTAATTGCGCTATTAAATTTTCTTTAATTTCATCTGGATTTGTAACCGCTTTTGCCACAACATTTTGATAAACAGGACAAATAGGTTCACTAAAAGTAGTATTTTTAATTGCTTCAGCTAACTCTTCTCTTGCCGGAGCCATTAACGGAGAGTGAAATGCACCTCCTACTGGTAATTTTAAAGCACGTCTTGCTCCTTTTTCTGTTAACAATTCACAAGCTTTATCTATGGCTGCAATTTCTCCTGAAATAACCAATTGCCCAGGACAATTATAATTAGCAGCTACCACTACTCCATCTACACTAGCACAAACTTCCTCAACAATGGTATCTTCTAATCCTAAAACAGCCGCCATAGTAGATTCTTGTGCTTCACAAGCTTTTTGCATTGCTAAAGCTCTTTTAGACACCAATTTAAGTCCGTCTTCAAAAGTTAGCACCCCATTTGCAACTAAAGCAGAAAGTTCTCCTAAAGAATGACCCGCAACCATTTCTGGTTTAAAATCATCACCTAATGTTTTAGCTAAAATCACTGAGTGCAAAAAAATTGCAGGTTGGGTAACTTTTGTTTGTTTTAAATCTTCTGCAGTACCTTCAAACATAATGTCTGTTATAGAGAAACCTAAAATACGGTTTGCTTTTTCGAAGAGTTCTTGGGCTAAAGGTGAACTTTGATATAAATCTAATCCCATTCCTGTAAATTGCGCTCCTTGACCTGGAAATATGTATGCTTTCATGTATTTATGTTTATTTTTTTATTGATCACATGCTGTTCGCTACTAATCATTTTGTTGGGCAACAAACTTTTTAGCATGCTCATTTCATTTTATATATTTTTTCTATTCACATTTCAAAAAGCAAAAATAAGAATAAATTACTATATTCGTGTCAACTTGTTACTAATGAATAAAAAACTAAAATCTGAAGCTTTTACAATTTATTTAATTTTAGCCTCCATGTTTATTGCTGCGCTGGTAGCTTCAAACTTAATTTTTCAAAAATTTTTTTATTGGAATCCTTTTGGCTGGTTTAAATTTGAACTTTCTGTAGGTATTTTACCTTACCCTATTACATTTTTAATTACTGATATTATTTCAGAAATTTATGGACGAAAAAAAGCAAACCAAGTAGTAATTGCAGGTATTTTTGCTTCATTTTTTTCTATGTTAATTGTTCTTATTGCTAATTATACACCTGCAATTGAAAGCTCACCTATAGATAATCAGACTTTTACAAAGGTATTTGGACTGTCTCCAATTGCAGTTTTAGCCTCTATGTTAGCCTATTTATTTGCTCAATTTATTGATATTCGCCTATTTCACTTTTGGAAAAGAAAAACCAATGGTAAACATTTATGGTTGCGCAATAATTTTTCTACTTTCTCTTCACAATTAATTGACACAGTAACTGTAGTTGGTTTATTGTGTATTTTTAATGTGCTTCCTTGGAATATTTTTGGCAGTTTAGTTTTAAGCGGTTTTCTATTTAAAATTATAATTGCACTTTTAGATACTCCTTTTTTATATTTTATAGTGCATCTATTTAAAAAGCGCTTTCAGTTAAAACAAGGAGAGGAAATTGCACTTTTTTAACTAAAACAAATAGTAAATTAAATATCTATTTTAAAGGTCGTTTTTTTATCATTCCACCTTTAGTATCTTTTATGCTATTCATAATTATAAATGCGTGCTCGTCAATTTTTTCTATTTCTGTTTTAATTCTGGCAATTTCAAGTCGTGTAACAATTGTATAAATAATATCAAAATTAGTTAAATCTTGTTCTTGCTTTCCAAATCCACCTTTTCCAACATATACGGTTACTCCACGCCCTAGATCTTCAGTTATCATTAACCTAATTTTTTCACTTTTAGTTGAAATTATTGAAATTCCGGTATACTCTTCAACTCCTTCAATAATAAAATCAATTGTTTTTGCTGCAGCCATATAAGTTAACATTGCATACAAGGCTACTTCTATTGATAAAATATAGGCTCCAAAGGAAAATATTATAATGTTAAAAATTAAAATTATATCACCTATTGTAAGTCCAGATTTTTTACTCAAAAATATTGCTAAAACTTCTGTCCCATCAATAACAGCACCACCTCTAATAGACATTCCAATACCACCACCTAAGAAAAAACCACCAAAAACAGCGATTAACAACTTATCTGAAGTAATTAAAGGGTATGGAATAAAATGAACCGATAATGCTAAAGCTATAATTGCTAAAATACTTTTTAAAGCAAATTGTTTACCAATGTTAGAATACCCTAAAACTATAAAGGGCAAATTAATAAGTACAATTAAAACCGATAGGGAATAACCTGTAACATCTGAAATTAATAAGGATATCCCCATTGCTCCACCATCAATAAAAGAGTTTGGCAATAAAAATCCTTTTAATCCAAAACCGGCAGAAACAACACCTATTAAAATAAAAAACACCTCTCGTACACTATGAGAGATGCTTACTTCTATACTTTTAACCTCTTCAGACAATCTTTTAGTTTGTCTAAACGAGCTTTTTTTAAATCTACGTTTTACGGTTTTAACAATTAAATTATGTATAAATGCAATCATATATTATTTCTTCTCCTCTAAAATTAATTAACCGTTATTATTACTTTATAACCTTCGTTATTTCTAACATTAAAAACAGTATTATCTTCAAACAACAAATACTGTCCTTTTACACCTTTTAATTTACCAGAGTACACATGAGCTTTCTCTAAATTTAAGGTTTTAATTTTTTTAGGATATTGTAAAACTGGATAATTAACTTCTGTAATTTTACTATTATTAGCTAAAAAATAAGGTTCTACTTTTTTAGGAATGTATTTTTTTAATTTTTCTCGTTCCTCAATCAAATCGGCATCAGAAATTTCATTTTTTAACATTTTTTGCCAGCTTGTTTTATCTGCTACATATTCTTTTAAAGCAACTTCTGTAATACCAGCTAAATATCTATTAGGTACTTCTACAATTTCAATTGCTTTTGATGCACCTTGATCAATCCAACGTGTTGGGATTTGAGTTTTTCTAGTAACCCCAACTTTTACATTACTTGATAGCGCTAAATATACAATATGTGGTTGTAACTGCACACTTTTCTCATACTCTAAATCTCTATCTTCAATACCTTTATGCGCTGTACTTAATTCTGGTTTCATAATCCAATCTCCAACAGCAGCACTTTTATAAAAACAATCGTAACAAAAACCTTGTCTAAATATTTTCTTTTCTTTACCGCAACACAAACATTGATACCCTTCAAAACTAATTTCAATTTCTTTATCTAATAGTTGGTTTAAAACTAAAAAATCATTTTCAACATCTAAGTAATATTGAACTTGATCATTTAGTTCAGTTTTCATTTTTTTTAGTACAGTTTGATATTGCATTTAAAGTTTTTTATTAAATTTAACATTCCAAATATACTGATTAAAATATGCCATTTCAAATAGTAAATTCAATAATATCTTGGTTTTTAAAAAAAAGAAAACATCAAATGGAATTGTTTTTAAAATATCCTATTGATGTACAACACGAATTATTGTTTAAATTATTAAATAAAGCTAAAAATACTGAAGTAGGAATTAAATATGACTTCTCAAATATAGACACCTATAAAGATTTTACTAATAACGTACCTATTCAACAATACGAATCTATAGAACCTTTAATAGACCGTACTAGAAAAGGTGAACAAAATATTTTTTGGCCAACCCAAATTAAATGGTTTGCAAAATCTAGTGGAACAACCAATGCTAAAAGCAAATTTATTCCTGTAAGTGATGAAGCCTTAGAAGGTTGCCATTTTAAAGCTGGAAAAGATATGCTTTGTCTGTATTTTAACAATAATGAAGAAGCCCAACTTTTTACTGGTAAAGGCTTGCGTTTAGGAGGTAGTAGCGCTGTTTATGAAGATAATGATACGTATTTTGGTGATTTATCAGCAATAATTATTGAAAACATGCCTTTTTGGGCAGATTTTAGAAGTGCTCCAAAACAAGAAACTGCTTTAATGGATGAATGGGAAACCAAATTAAATGCCATTGTTAAAGAAACTATTAACGAAGATATTACAAGTTTAGTTGGTGTACCTTCTTGGATGTTGGTATTGCTAAATAGAGTTCTAGAAAAAACTGGGAAAAACAATATTTTAGAGGTTTGGCCTAACTTAGAAGTTTATTTTCACGGTGGTGTAAATTTTAATCCATACCGAGAACAATTTAAAAAACTAATTCCTAAAAAGGAATTTAAATACTATGAGACCTACAATGCTTCTGAAGGTTTTTTTGCAATACAAGATGTAAATAATTCTTTAGACATGCTACTAATGCTCGATTATGGAATTTTTTATGAATTTATTCCAATGGATGCCTTTAATGGAGAAGATTCTAAAGCAATTCCACTTGAAGAAGTAGTTTTAAACACCAATTATGCTATAGTTATTACAACTAATGGTGGTTTATGGCGCTATTTAATTGGAGATACTGTAAAATTTACATCATTAGACCCATACAGAATACGAATAACCGGACGCACCAAACACTTTATTAATGTTTTTGGTGAAGAATTAATTGTTGAAAATACAGAAGAAGCTTTAAAACAAGCTTGTTTAAAAACAGATACTGAAATCTCTGAATACACTGCCGCACCTATATTTATGAATGATAAAACTAGTGGTGGACACGAATGGATTATTGAATTTAAAAAACAACCACAAGACATTCACTATTTTACAGAAATATTAGATAATACACTAAAATCTATAAACTCTGATTACGAGGCTAAGAGGTATAATAATTTAACATTAGCAATGCCAAAAATTAATATAGCACAAGAAGGTTTATTTTACGAATGGTTAAAACTTAAAGGTAAATTAGGAGGTCAACATAAAATACCTAGACTTTCAAATTCTAGAAAACATTTAGAGGAATTATTAGACTTGGAAAAATCTAATATGCAACAAACTATTTAGAGTAGAATTTCACTTTATTTTTTTCGTTCAATAACATAATTCATCATAATAAGCAACGATTCTTTGTATGGAGAATCTGGATAGGTGTTTAAAATATCTAACGCTTTTGTTTGGTATTCTTTCATTTTAGAAATTGTATATTCAATACCTCCATTTTCTTTAACAAAAGCAATAACTTCTTTTACTCTTTTTTTATTGTTATTATGATTTTTAACCGAATTTATCAACCACTTTTTTTCTTTTTCGGTACAATTATTAAGCGTATAAATTAGCGGTAGAGTCATTTTTTGCTCTTTAATATCTATACCTGTTGGTTTTCCAATATGCGCTTCGGTATAATCAAATAAATCATCTTTAATTTGAAAAGCAGTTCCAATAAATTCTCCAAAGCTTCTCATTTTTTCTACTTCTTCTTTAGACGACCCAACAGAGGCTGCGCCAATACCACAACAAGCTGCTATTAAAGTTGCTGTTTTCTGACGGATAATTTCAAAATAAATATCTTCTGTAATGTCTAATTTTCGAGCTTTTTCAATTTGAAGTAATTCACCTTCACTCATTTCTCGAACTGCAACTGAAATTAATTTTAAAATATCAAAATCTTCATTATCTATTGAAAGTAATAAACCTTTAGATAATAAAAAATCACCAACTAAAACGGCGATTTTATTTTTCCAAAGTGCATTTACAGAGAAAAAACCACGCCTTCTATTACTATCATCAACAACATCATCATGTACTAAAGTAGCGGTATGTATTAATTCTATAATTGAAGCACCTCTATAAGTTCTCTCATCAAATTTACCTCCCGAAACCATTTTAGCAACCAAAAAAACAAACATAGGACGCATTTGTTTCCCTTTTCTTCTAACTATATAATGCGTAATTCTATTTAATAGCGGAACCTTAGTTACCATAGCTTCTCTGAATTTACTTTCAAAGAGCTCCATTTCTTGAAGTATGGGTTGTTTTATTAGTTCTACTGGTTTCATAACAATTACAAAAATAACAGAATTTCTGTATCAAACTAAAATAATTGACAGCTTATTATAATTAATAATTTATTTTTTTTTAACACACGTAATTTACTGCAATGCCGTATCTAATTTAGGTTTAATTTTAATAAATTCTAATTAAATAAAGCCTTTTATACAACTACAAATAAAAGAATGTAATAATATATAAATTGATACTACATTTTAAGTATTAAAATTAAAGTATCTAAAATAAGGTCTTTTATTAAAAAACCATTATAATTAGCGATTAAGAATTCGCCTTATTGTACAATTGAAGTATTGTTTTGGATTTAAATTATAATAAAAAAGCTTTTAAAAAGTATTAAAAAACTCCATTCTGAATTATATTCAAACTGACGAAAATTTAAACTTTAAAAAAACTTTTTAAGTATTAATTATTTTATGTTACGTTGAATATTTATTGACTCAACATGTATTGCTTTAAATACTTCTTCTACAAATTCTGTACTTAAACCTTTACTTTTTCCAGTTTCTATCATAGCTGATAAAATATCTGACCATCTTCCACTTTGTAAAATTGCTACATTTTCTTTATGCTTTAATTTTCCAATTTCTCCAGCAACTGCCATTCTATCACTTAAAATATCAATAATATTACCATCTATTAAATCTAACTCTTTACGGTATAAATTTAATTTGCTTTGGAAACTTTCTTTAGAACTACTTTTTTGACGAATTTTTAATTCTTTAGTAATTTCATCCAATCTTGCTGGTGTAATTTGTTGTGCAGCATCACTCCAAGCATTATCTGGATCAATATGTGTTTCAACCATTAAACCATCAAAATTTAAATCTAAAGCTGTTTGAGAAACATCTAAAATAGTATCTCTACGTCCACAAATATGAGATGGATCTAAAATTAAAGGTAAATCTGGGAATTCTTTTTTCAATTCAATTGCAATATGCCATTTTGGTTTATTTCTGTAATGACCAGTATTGTATGCCGAGAACCCACGGTGAATTACACCTAATTGTGAAATTCCATTTGCTTGAAAACGTTCTACACCACCTAACCATAATGCTAAATCTGGATTTACCGGGTTTTTAACTAAAACTGGCTTATCTACACCTTTTAAAGCATCTGCAATTTCTTGAACAGCAAAAGGATTTACAGTAGTTCTAGCTCCAATCCACAAAATATCCACATCAGCTTTTAAAGCTAATTCTACGTGATTTGCATTACCAACTTCAGTAGTAATTTTCATTCCTGTTTCTTCACGAACGCGTTGTAACCATGGCAAACCTATTCCTCCTACACCTTCAAAACCACCTGGTCTTGTTCTTGGTTTCCAAATACCAGCTCTAAACACGTTTGTATCTGTATCTTTTAATAAATGAGCAGTTTTTAAAACTTGTTCTTCAGTTTCAGCACTACAAGGTCCTGCAATAACAATTGGATGATCTAAGCCCATGCTATCTAACCACTTTCTGTTTTCTTTTGTAATTTCCATCTTATTTTTGTTTCTTATTTAGTCGTTTTCTTTAATTCCGTTTAAAATTGATTTTATATAATTTGTGTCTTTCATAATTACTCTTAAACCATTATCATCTGCATTTTCAATTAGAGTTTTAAATTCACTCAAATTTTTAATATACTCATCAAGAGATCTTATAACATTTTCTTTATTTTCTAAAAAAATTGGAGCCCAAGTATCAGCATTACTTTTTGCTAAACGCACTGTAGATGCAAAACCTGTACTTGCCATATCAAAAATTGCCTGTTCATTTTTTTCAATTTGCAATACTGTTTTCCCTAACATAAAAGAACTGATATGAGACAAGTGAGAAACATACGCAATATGCCTATCGTGTTCTACTGGCTGCATCATTTTAATACGCATATCTAACAGTTTAAATAAGCTTATTGCTTTGTCTAAAATTTTCCAATCTGTTTTATCAGCTTCACAAATAATATTTACTTTATGATCGAATAGATTTAAAATTGCTGCTTGTGGCCCCGAAAATTCTGTACCTGCAAGCGGATGCGCTGCTACAAAGTTTTTACGGTTTTTATGGTTTTCTACCGCCTTACAAATATTATTTTTTACCGAACCAACATCAAAAACCAAGGTTTTATCAGATACAATATCCAATACTTGTTTTGTAATATTTGCTATAATATTAACTGGTACTGATATAATTACTACAGCTGCATCTGCAACTTCAGAAAGACTAATTTCTTCATCAATTATACCTAGTTCTAGTGCTTTTTTTATGTGCTCTGGGTTTTGATCAACTCCATAGACTTTATAATTTCCTCTCTTTTTTAAATCTAATGCTAAGGAACCACCTATTAAACCTAAACCAATAACTACTAATTTTTCCATGTTACACATTTACAGTAATTATTCTATCTAACACTTCTTCAAGCACCTCTTCTGAAACACATAATGATGCTCTTAAATAACCAGCTCCATTAGAACCAAAAACAGTTCCAGGGGTTATAAATACATTTTTATTATACAGTAAATCATCTGTAACATCTTCAGATTTTATACCTTCTGGTAATTTTGCCCATACAAACAAACCTCCAATATTTTTATTATAAGTACAATTAAGCGCATCAAAAATTTGCCAAACAATAGCTCTTCTTCTTTTATAAATTTCGTTTTGGGCTTTAAACCAATCTGAAGACAATTTAAATGCTTCTACAGCTCCTTTTTGAATTCCAAAAAACATTCCAGAATCCATATTACTTTTTACTTGTAATATTGTTTTAATAATTTCGGCATCTCCTACAACCATACCTACTCTCCAACCTGCCATATTAAAGGTTTTACTTAAAGAATTTAACTCAATTGCAACTTCTTTAGCTCCTTCTATTTCTAAAATACTAAGCGGATTTTCATTTAAAATAAAGCTATACGGATTATCGTTTACTATTAAAATTTGATGCTTTTTAGCAAAAGCTATCAATTCTTTAAAATCTTCTTTTGAAGCAACAGCACCTGTTGGCATATGCGGATAATTAATCCACATAATTTTAACATTTGATAAATCTTGTTGTTCTAATTCTTTAAAATTAGGCAACCAATTAGTAGCTTCATTTAATTTGTATAAAATTGGCTCAGCTTCAACCAAATTTGTAACTGAAGCATAGGTTGGATAACCAGGGTTTGGTATCAACACCTTATCTCCTTTATTTAAAAAAGCCATAGAAATATGCATAATTCCTTCTTTTGACCCCATTAAAGGAAGAATTTCTGTAGCTGAATTTAAGGTAACATTGTAGTTTTCTTTATAAAAATCGGCAATTCCACTTCTTAATTCTGGAATTCCTTGATAACTTTGATATTGATGTGCATTTGGTAACGTTACAGCGTTTTGAATTGCTGCTATTACACTATTTGACGGCGCTAAATCTGGGCTTCCAATTGCTATATTTATTATTGGTTTCCCCTCATTTCTTAAAGCCGCTACCTCTCTCAATTTTTTTGAGAAGTAGTATTCTTTTACATCGTTTAATCTATCAGCTTTTTGTATCATTATCTTTTACCTTTTGTGTATTCTCCTAAAATTTTTACTATTTCTACTTTTTCTTTAATTTCATCTATTGCATCAAAATAATCGGCATAACTTTTAAAAATAAAATCAGCGAAAAAAGCATATTTCCAAGGGGTGTTTATAACTGGCATAGATTGTATTTTAGACATATTTAAATTGTGTTTTGCTAAAATAGAAAGCACTTCTGCCAAACTACCAGTATCATTACTTGTTATAAATTTTATTGAAGCTTTGTTTGCTGAAACACTGCTTTTATCTTTATTATTATTTAAAATAAAAAAACGTGTAGCATTTTCTTTAATGGTTTGAATGTTTTCAGCAATAATATCTAAATTATATATTTCTGCAGCTAGTGTACTTGCAATGGCTCCAACTCCTTTTAAGTTATTTTCTGCAATTCTTTTAGCTACCGAAGCCGTATCCTTATCTTCTATAAGTTTTATATGCGGGTAGTCTTTAAAAAAATTATGACACTGTAATAGTGCCATAGGATGTGAATATACTTCTTTAATATCTTCAATATTTTGATCTTTCAATCCCATTAAATTATGATTAATTGGTAAATGAAACTCACCACAAATATTTAATTGAAAATCATCAATTAAAGCGTAATTAGGCAATATTGCCCCAGCTATAGAATTCTCGATTGCCATAATTAAGACATCTGCCTTTTTATCTAATAAAAGGTTTGGCATCTCAGAAAAAGATAAACACTCTAATAAATCTATGTTTTCTCCAAAATATTGTTGTGCCACAATGTGGTGAAAAGACCCTTTTATACCTTGAATTGCTACTTTCATTTTTTAATTTTTATTCAAAAAAAAATCCCGAAATAATTTCGAGACTCTATAATTTATATTTTGTTAATCAACACATACAAAGCCTCACCCTTTATTGTTAAAATAAAAGTAAAAATAGAAGCTGTTAAATGTGTTATTTGTTATCATAATTGTTCTTATACTCGACAAAGCTATACATTAATTTTAAAAAAACATTCTTTTTTATAAAAAAATTTCAATACTTATTGATAATTTAATATTTAATAGCATAAATTATACATTTAAAAAATAGGATACCTTATTTTTAATAATTACAAAACTATAACACACCTAACTTAAAAATACCTCAGAAAATTTTAAAAAGAAAGAAGCTTAAAACACAAATTATTATTCTTAAAACAAGCTTTTACCACTGCATTAATATAAATTTAATTAACTTTGATTTTATATTTCATTTAAATTTTCAACTATTGAAACACTTTAAAATTATATTGAATTTAACCCTATTTTTTAGCATATTTTTTGAAGTACATGCTCAAAATTATGCTATAGAACTAAATTCAAATATTAGCAGTAAAGAAACACTTCCTTTTTTTTTAACATCAAATAAATTTGGTACAATACCAAACAGCAATAATATTATACTTAATACCGCTATTTTTTCTGATTTTAAAAATAACAACACTATTAATGTTGCTTATAAAGCATCAATAACAGGTTTTATTGCTGATAAAAATGAAGTTTTAATTAACGAACTTTATACTAGCATTGCTACTAAAAATTGGCAATTAGATCTTGGTAGTAAAAATGAAGAAATTTTATTTGAAGGCTTATCTGTTTCTAACGGTAATATTATAAATTCAATTAATACAAGAGCCTTTCCAGGAATTAACTTTAAAACTAGATCTTACTTAACCGTACCTTTTGCCAAAAACTGGTTAAAAGTAAAAGCTAATTATGCTGAGTATTTTTTAAATGATAAACGAGCTGTAGACAATGCCCATTTACATTATAAAAGCTTGTATTTAAAATCTAAACTAAGTACTAAACTAAATTTAATAACCGGATTAGACCACTATGTTGTTTGGGGAGGAACATCTGAAACGTATGGAAAACAACCTACAGGTTTTAAAAATTATTTAAAATATATAAGCGGACAAGGGGATGGTAGTACAGATGAAAGTATAAATTCATCAAACGCTTGGGGAAATCACGTTGGTAATTATTTAATTCAATTAGATTATAAAGGAGACAAAACCAACTGGAGTTTTTATGTATCACATCCTTTTGAAGATAGATCTGGAAGAGAATTCTCTAACTATCCGGATGCTCTCTATGGGCTTTTTATAGATTTAAAAAATCCAAAAAGTTTTATCACTCATTTTATTACTGAATTTCAATACACCAAACATCAAGGTAAAAACACTTCAGAAAACGGTTTAATTGATAATTATTTTAACAACTCTATTTATAGTAGTGGCTGGACTTATTTTGGACATACTATTGGTTCTCCTTTTTTCACCACAAAAACACCTATAAATGGCATTACTTATGGTATTGCTGAAAATAGATTCACATCAATTAATGTTGGTTTTAAAGGCTATTTAAGTGAAACTATTCAGTATAAAACAAATATTACATATACAAAATATCCTGGCTGGTTTACTACTCCTCTTAATAAATCATTATTTTCGCCCTATTTAGAAGTTTTTATTTCTAATAAATCCATACCTTTTGAAATAACAGTTGGTACAACTGGAGATTTTGGAGATTTTTTACCAACTAATTTTGGAGGCTTTTTAAAATTAACTAAAACCGGAATTTTTTAAAAATATGCTATCTTTTTTTAAAAAAAATAAACAACCAATTACTACATTATTTAGTAAAACTTATATAGATATCCATTCTCATTTATTACCAAATATTGATGATGGCTCTAAAAGTTTTGAAGATTCTACCGAACTGATACAAAAACTTTCTAGTTTTGGTATTAAAAATTTTGTTACAACTCCACACGTAATGGATGGGGTTTGGAATAACACATCTAAAGATATACAGCAAAAACTTTTTGAATTAACTAATTATTTAAAATCTCATGGGCTTGAAGACATTAATATTAGAGCTGCTGCAGAATATATGATTGATAATAATTTTGAAAAATTATTAAGCAATAAAGATCTACTTCCTATTAAAGACCAATACATACTTGTTGAGTTATCGTATTTTAATCCACCAATTAACTTAAACGAAATACTTTTCAATATTCAAATTGCTGGTTATAAACCTATTTTAGCACATCCTGAAAGGTATATTTTTTATCATACAAATTACAATAAGTATCATGAATTAAAAGAATTAGGCTGTTTATTTCAACTAAACTTACTCTCATTATCTCAACATTATGGCTCTAAAGTAAATAAAATTACAGAACGCTTATTAAAAGATAATTTAATAGATTTTACAGGCACAGACACGCATAATATACGTCATTTAAACACCTTAGAAACTATTAACAATGGTAAACTATTAAAATTAATAACTCCAATTTTAGAAAACAACGCCAAATTACTTTAGATAAAAAAATAAAAAAAACTTTTTAAAAAGACATTATTTTTTGCCACCATTTTTTTGGTTTCAACCCTCTTTCGGTATAACCATAACCATAGCCGTATCCATAACCATAGCCTCTTTCTAAATCGGTATCGTTTATTAAAGCGGCCATATTAGGCAATCGTTTATCTTTATATAATTTATTAGGAATTTCTAGTAGACGCTTATCTAAAAAATTTGCTCTAACAACATAAATAAATAAATCTGCATTTTTACTAAATAACAAGGTATCTGTTACAATATTTATAGGTGCTGTATCTACAATAACATAATCGTAATGCGATTCACCATAGGCTAAAATTTCATCAAAACGACCATTCATTAATAATTCTGAAGGATTTGGAGCAACAATACCAGATTCTAAAATATCAAAATTAGTTTCTTTAAATTGCTCAATTACATCTGGAACTTGCAGTGAACTATCCATTAAAAAATGTGAAAGTCCTTTTTTTGTAGATTTAATTTTTAAATATTCTACAATTTTAGGTTTTCTAATATCACCACCAATTAATAATACTTTTTTATTTGTTAGCGCTAATACCGAAGCCAAATTTATTGCAATAAATGTTTTCCCTTCACCAGCTAATGTTGATGTTATAAAAATTGTTTTAGAAGCTTTTTTAACACTAGAAAGCATAAAATTAACGTTGGTTCTTAACAACCTAAACGATTCTGATGTGCTATCTCTATCCTTATCAGAAATAATAACTTTTTGTTCTGATTTTGATTGTGGTATATCTCCTAAAATAGGAATATCAACTAAGGCTTCTACTTCCTTACGTGTATGTACTTTATTATCTAATAAAAATAGTATATACAATGTAGCAAATGGTAAAACTAAGCCTGCTAATAAAGCTGCTAAATAAAACATTCTACGATTTGGAGCTACTGGGTAGCCACCTCCATACGCTTTATCAACAATTTTTGCATTAGGTAAAGTAACCGCTAAAGAAATAGCATTTTCTTCTCGTTTTTGTAATAAATACAAGTATAACGACTCTATTATTTGCTGCTGCCTTTGAATATCTCTATATTCTCTTTCTTGCTTTGGTACAGCTGCAATTTTAGAATTAAATTTATATTCTTGATTTTTTATATCGTTTAAAGAAATTGTTAAAGATGACCTTAAATTAGATAAACTCTGTGAAATATTTTCTCTAAACTGTTTTAATTGTAAATTTAAATTCACAATTGTTGGGTGCAATTCACTAGTACTTTTTAAAATTCTATTGCGCTCTAATAAAACTTCATTGTACTTATTTGTACTTTCTGTAATTGAACTATTTTCTAAACCTAAATCCGCAGGAATTAACTGCTCTTCATTTGCTGAAATATATTCATCTACAAAATCTACTAATTTTAATTGCGTACTTAAAGCTATAATTTGTTTAGACAATTCATTTTTAGACTGCAAAGCAATTCCCGCTTCCGAAGAAATATCTGTTAACCTATTTTTTGTTTTAAACTGCTCAACACCTGCCTCAATTAGCGATAAATCTTCATCAATAATTGAAATTCTATCATTAATAAATTCATTTGTTCTTTTTGCTATTAAACTCTTATCTGTAACTGCATCATCATTATATTGTTCTATTAAATTATCTAAAACCTCTTGAGCTTTCTCATTAACTCGATCTCTTAAACTTAAACGAATAACACTAGAATTTTTTACAACAGCAACTTGAATTCTATTTCTATAACTTTCTACAACAGATTTTAAAGGTATAATTTTAATAATTGTTTCATCACCTACCCTTAACTTATCTACATCTTTTGGAGTGATAATAATATCGCCAAAAGGCAAACTAATTTTTTCTCCAAAAGCATACTCTTTTTCATCCAATCTAGTTTTTAAAACAAGATGCGTTTTAGATTTTATAAGAACTGAAAAACTTGTACTTAGGTTATCAAAAACTGAATCGCTTATTAAAAAATTAATATTGAATTGAGCTCTTTTATGAATAAATTCTGCTTCAATAACTCTTCCTTGAGTGTAGTAAGTAACATTTAACTTTAACTCTTTAGCTACCCTTCTAATTAAGCTTCTAGATTTCAACAGTTCTATTTCATTTTCTAAAGAAGCCTGCGAACTACCTACTAAACCCAAATCTTTAAATGCAGAAAGCTCGTTATTTTCAACATCTTCTATTAAAATAGTTGCTGAAGCTTCATATTGATTTGGAGTGTATCTTAAGTAAACATAAACAATTCCTAGCGCTAAAAAAGTGCTTAACACAAACCACTTCCAATGGTAAAGATACTTCTCAATTTCTTCACGTATATTTATGGTGCCCTCATTAAAATTTATAGGGCTATTTTTTTTATTATCTTGCATATTAACGTGTTAAAATTAGCACTAATGAAAGCAATGCAGATGCTATTGAAATTAATGAAGAAGTTGTTCCTATTGCAGACGAATTTACTTTTGCTCTATTTGGCTCTACATAAACAATGTCATTTTGAGCTAAATAAAAATAAGGCGATTTAAACAAAGCTTTATCCGTTAAATCTAAGCGAATACTCTCTACTTTATCTCCATTGGTTCTTAACAATAAAATATTTTTTCGTTTTCCTTGAATGGTTAAATCACCAGCCATAGCAAGGGCTTCGGGTATTGATACTTTTTCGTTCTCTAAATTATACGGTCCAGGAGATTTTACTTCACCTAAAATTGAAACTCTAAAATTTTCTAATCTAATAGTAACAATTGGGTTTGTAATAAATACCTCTAAACGTTTAATTAAATCGTTTTTTAATTGATTTGTTGTTAGACCACTAACTTTAATTTTACCAAGTTCTGGAAAAGTTATATTACCTTCATTATCTACTAAATAAGTAATTGGATCTGTAGAAGAGGATTGCCCACCTCCTTTGTATAAATTATAAACCACTGCAGCTTCAGGTTCACGTGCACTAACCGTAATGTTTAAAATATCGTCTGTTTGAATTTTTGGAGCATAATTTTTATGCAACTCATTCGAAATCACCTCATCATTCTGAAAATAAATCATATCCTTTTTGGACACACAAGAAGTAATACTAATTAGTATTAAAAGAAGTAATCCAAATTTAAATAGGCCGTTTTTTTTCATTCTCTTTTTATGCAAATATATTTAATAAATATTTGTTATTTATCTAGCACTTGATATTTTGAATTATTTGAAATAAATTCAGGAACAATTTCTTTCATTTTTAAAACTGTTAATTCATCATTTTCTTCATTATTAATAGCGCATAAGTCTTTAATTTGTTGAATCACAATTTCAGTTTCTAAAGGTATAACCTGCGCAATCATAATTTTTTCGTGATAAGTTGCAATAGTGTTTTCTGAAGTAGCTAATAATTCTTCATAAATTTTTTCTCCAGGACGTAAACCTGTTATTTTAATTGCTATATCATCTGGATATTTTAATCCTGATAAGCGTATCATGTTTATTGCTAAATCATAAATTTTGATAGAGTTCCCCATATCAAAAACAAAGATTTCACCACCTTTCCCCATAGATCCAGCTTCTAATACTAACTGACAAGCCTCTGGAATAGTCATAAAATACCTTGTAATATCCTTATGCGTTACAGTTACAGGGCCTCCATTTCTAATTTGCGATTGAAACAATGGAATTACCGAACCATTTGAACCTAACACATTTCCAAAACGTGTTGTAATAAATTTTGTTGTTCCATAATTATTTAAACAATTAATATACATTTCTGCAATACGTTTAGTGGCTCCCATAACATTTGTTGGGTTTACCGCTTTATCTGTAGAAATCATTACAAATTTTTCCACACTATTTTCAACCGAAAGATCTGCTATATTTTTACTTCCATTTACATTTGTTCTTACGGCCTCATAAGGATTTTCTTCCATAAAGGGCACATGTTTATATGCAGCCGCATGAAAAACTATTTGAGGTTTATATTTATTAAAAATAGAAGCTATTCTTTTTTTATTTTGAATATCAGCAACAATAGCTGTAATATTAGCTATATTTTTATTGATAAAAAACTGCTGAAGATTGTATAGGTCAGATTCTGCCTGGTCAATTAATATTAATTTTTTAAAATTAAACGTAGCTACTTGTCGCACTATTTCACTTCCAATAGAGCCAGCAGCTCCTGTAATTAAAATTATCTTTTCACTATATTCATTGTGTAATATTGGATTGTTTAATTCAATAGGTACCCTACCTAATAAATCTTCTATTTTTACAGATTTAATTTGTCTTATTTGTAAATTCCCATTAATCCAAGTTTGTACTGCTGGTACAATCTTAACTTCTATTGGTAATTTAGAGACATTATCAACTATTTCAATTAATTTTGATGGTTTAATTTTTTGAATAGCAATAATAATTTCATCAATATTCTTTTTATTAACAAATAACCTATTAATTTTACTGGAATCATAAATACGCATTCCATTTAACCTATTACCTACTTTATGTTTATCATCATCAATAAATCCAATAACTTTAATTCCACTTGTTTTATCTTCTTTCAATAAAGAGTGTACCAACATACCAGCTTCACCAGCTCCATAAATTAAAACTCTTTTTTCTATTGAAGTATCGGCAATTAATAACGTATAAATACCTTTGTATAAAAACCTAATTGTTATTAGTACAAATACATTTAATAAAAAATGAATTGCAATAATTGATTTTGGAATGGTAACATTAGGAATAATATTAAATTCGTGATTTACTAAAACAGCTGTAATTAATAAAGCAAAAATCAACAAACTAGAAAACAATACATTAATAGAATCTCTAATACCTGTATGCCTTATAACTCCTTTATAAGATCCAAATATTAAAAAACTAATTAACGATACTAAAGCAACTCCTGGAAGTTGTAAAAAAAACTTTGAAGTATCAAAATCAAAACTAAAATTAAATCGAATTAAATAAGATACTATAAATGTATTAAGTACGATATGGATATCTATAATTAACACAAACCATCTTGGCGTGTTTCTTTTTAATAATCGTTTAAATACACTATTTATCATACTAAAAATTATTTAGAACCCCAACAACTCTATTCAACTCATTTTCAGTAATATTAGAACCACTTGGCAGGCATAAACCTGTATTAAATAACTGTTCAGAATTTCCATTTAAAAAACTTAAACAATTTTTAAATATTGGCTGTAAATGCATTGGTTTCCACAATGGTCTAGATTCAATATTTTCCTGCTCGAAAGATAGTCTAATTTTTTCTCTTATTTTAAAAGAAGGCGTTAAAACACAGGTTAGCCATCTATTTGAATAATAAGTTTCTGGCTCTTCTAAAAAAATAAAATCAGAATTTTTAACAGTAGATTTATAAAAATTATAGTTAAACCTTCTTGCCTCAACACGATCTTTTAGAACTTCTAATTGTCCTCTTCCTATACCAGCTACAATATTAGACATTCTATAATTATAACCAATTTTAGTATGTTGATAATGTGGTGCATTATCTCTAGCTTGTGTAGCTAAAAATATGGCAGCATCTTTATTTTGTTTGCTTTTACTAATTAAAGCACCTCCGCCAGAAGTTGTTATTATTTTATTTCCATTGAAGGATAAAATTGCTAGATCTCCAAAAGTTCCACATTTTCTATTAGCTACTTTACTACCTAAAGCTTCTGCACTATCTTCTATAATTGGAATTTCATATTTTTTCCCCAATTCGCTAATTTTTTCAACATTGTAGGGCATACCATACAGATGAACTGCAATAATTGCTTTTGGTTTTTTTCCATTTTTAATTCTATGTAAAATAGCAACTTCTAATTGCTCTGAACACATATTCCAAGTTTCTAATTCACTATCTATAAAAATTGGTGTTGCCCCTTGGTAAACTATCGGATTTGCAGATGCTGAAAATGTAAAGCTTTGGCAAAGCACTTCATCTCCTTTACCTACTCCTAACAAAATTAATGCTAAATGTATTGCTGCCGTTCCAGAACTTAAAGCTGCTACATATGAATCTTCTTCTAAATAATTCTCTAAACTATTTTCAAAAGCATTAACATTTGGACCTAATGGAGCTACCCAATTTGTATCGAATGCTTCTTGAACATATTTTTGCTCAGTACCTCCCATATGTGGAGATGATAGCCAGATTTTATTTTTCATTTTCATTTAATTCTTTTCCAGATCGCAAAACTACAGTATTTATTCTTAAAGAGAATAAAAAAATTGCACCTCTGCTATTTTAAAAAACTGAGGTTTTATCGAAAAAAAAGAAGCTAAACAGCCCTATAATAAAACATATAAAGCAACTTTTTTTTAATTTACTAGAAAATAGTATTTCTATATAACGAAAATAACATCCTTTTTATTCTTCTAAAGGATAAATTGTAACACTATAACCTAACCAATTTTGAAGTTTTTCGTAGATTAATTCTTTATCTTTAGTAGAAAAATCTTTAATTCTAGTTGTATGAGAGCCTTTTTTTAGAACCATTTTTAAGGCATCTACATGTGGTTTTGGTATTGGAGCACAAGCTCCCCAAGTATCATACTCTCCATAAATATAAAGTATGTTTTTCCCTTTATTTTCAACAAAATCACGTACTTCATTAATATATATTGGACTGTATGTTAAGTCAACATTTTTGGGTGCAAACCTTAAATTTGTAGGTTCTTTAACCACTTTAAGCAAATCTTTAACCGGTGTAGTATCAAATCCGTAATACCCTAATTCTGTTAAATGTTGGTAATATGAAGGTAGTAAATCGTAATAGGTTTTATCGTTATAAAAACCAATACCAACAATTTTATTTATATAATTAAACATTTCTTTGGCTGATGACGTTTCATTAGGAATTTCTTGGCAACTGCCTCCCCACTGCCAAAATGAAAAAGGAAATTCTAGCACACTATATTCCAATGCTTCTTCAATAGAAAGCTCTGTAAAACTCATATTCTTTTCGGTAGCAAAGTTTGAAATTTCTAATAAAACCGCATCTCTATTTTTTAAAACTTGTTGTTGAAATGCAGTAATTTTAGCACGACACTCTTCTGTTCCAATAGTATTAATATGCTCTTGAGTTCTACTATCTTCCTGACCACTAATTAGTGGTGCAACGTAAGGCACAGCAACATCTACATCCCAAGGATATTTACTTTTATGAATTAATACGGTTTCTCCTCCTTTACTAATTCCTGTTGAAATCCACTTACCAGTGTATAATCTTTTTAATTTTGTAAGTATTTTATGATAATCTTCAACAGCTAAATCATTTTTTAAATATTGCCAAGGAATGGTATCTGGGCGAGATTTTCCGTAAAAACGATATTCAACTTGAACTTGATTTCCTTTAAATATTTTACTTAACTCATAAGTTCTTGGTGTTGCATTATAGCCTTCAGTTATAAAAACCGTAGGCTTAGACTCATCTACATGTGATAAATAAAAATAATGTTTAAATGTACCAGCTTCCATGTTTTTATGATCTAATGGTTGGTCTAAAACAATTTGATATGCTTTTGTAAAATGGTCTTTAGCTTCCATTTCTGTAACTTCAGCATTTGGAAATAACTTTTCTATTTTTTGCTGAAATGTTAAAATTACAACTGGCTCTAATTTTACTCTACATCCAACTAAAACAGTACTTAGAGCAACAAATAAAAAAACGGATTTAAATAATTTCATGAAATATGTTTAAAGATTTAAAAGTTAGCTTTTATATAGAAATCTTCTTAACTAACTTTACTTGATAATTAAATATTGTAACAAAAATAAGAATTAAATTTACATAAATTTTTATTAATTTAACTTATCATATTTCACTAATAGCAATTGAATATTATGCCGAAAAACAGCATGCTAAATTATTAAAACGACAGTTTTAAATTTAATTACTTAATCTTTTCAAAAGAAATACCAACTATTTTAAAACTTAGATTAATCGTTTTTCAATATATCTAGAATTCATAATTCTTAAAGCTCCCATATATTTCATTTTAAAAGAAACTACATCTCCAACTTTGTATTTTTTTTGTGTAGCATTTAAATCTACCACCAACATATCTGAACTTGCCCCAATAAAGGTAATTTTTTTATCTACCGGCTCCAAAAAGTCTGTTGTAGCAATATCTAATAAACCAATATCTAAAATACCTCTTTTATGTGTAGTACCGTAGTCTTCTGGATTAATTTCTAATATTTCTCCAGAAGGATTTTCTTCAATTTCTCCGTAAGGAATTATGGGTTTTTCTGTAATTTCAATCACTTCTGCATGTAATAGAAATACATCATTTTTCATTTTTAGAATTGTTTTATTCGCAAATAAATCAACACCAAAAAACAAGGTTTCTCCAATTCTAAAATGATTTACACCTTTAGGAATTTGCTTTTTTTGCAACAATGGAATCATTACCGAAGAACCTCCTGTTACGTTTTCAATTCGTTTACCAAATTTAGCTTCAATCAATTGCTCGTATAAACTCAGCTGAATTAATTTATCCTTACTTGGCATAACACCGCTTAAACAATTTAAGTTTGCTCCAATACCTACAACTTTTATATTTGGCAAATCAAATACTTTTTTATAAAAATCTAACAAATGCTCTCCTAAAACACCTTCGCGCAAATCTCCAAGTTCTATCATAATAATTATACGATGCACTTTATTTTGTGCTTTTGCTTCTTCAGACAGCCATTTTATAGTTATAAATTCGGTATTAAAACTAACATCGGCATATTTAATTACACTTTTAATACTTCTTTTTGCCGGTGGTTTAATATAAATTGTTTCTACTTCTGGTTTTATACTTTTTATGGTTTTTAAATTTGTAAGTCGCGCGTCGCAAACTTGCTCTTTACCCAACGACAGTAAAAACTCTAAAAATTGTTTATGTCCACACAATAATTTTACAACTGGAGCCCAGTCCTTATCGTATTTTTTAAAAAGATTTTGTAAATATTTATAATTAGTAGATAATGATTTTTTGTTGAGTGTTACAAAAGCCATAATTTAATTTTTAATAGACAAATAACTAAATAATGTTCCGCTAAAAACTGTGAAGATATAACACTAAAACCAAAACCGAGGTTACGGTTATGGTTAAAAGTTCTGAAAATATTTAGAAAACACATAAATTATAATGAAATTGCTATCTATAGTTTTTATAAATAATTTCAACTATTTTTTTAAACGCATTTCTAAATATTTATTCTCAAAACCCAATTTTTCATATAAAAATTTTGCTGGATTGTTGGGCTCTACGTGCAAAGCAATATCTCCTTCTGCAGTTTCAATAGCTTTTTGCATTAGCAATTTACCAACACCATTTCCTCTAGCATTGTTATGAACAGCTATATAAACTAAAATATTTTCTGGAATATAATCTTCCATTCCAGTTTTGTTAATTATAGTAATTCCTAAGGTTTCAGTGGCTTCTTTTAAAACCAAAACAAAACCACCCAAATCTGTATCAGAATCTTTCACTGCAAAATTTAAACATTTTAAAATAGCCTCTTTTTCATCTCCAAACTCCTCTAAATGTGTATAAAGAAAATTTACAATTGCTTCTTTTTCTTCTTCTGAAGGTTTAGAGTTATTATTGTATATTCTAAAACTACTCATTTTATTGATTCTCTTGATCTCGTAAACGTTGCTTATATTCAGCTTTTTCTATTTGCATCCTTCTTTTCACAGACTTCTTAGTAAACTGCTTACGCTCTCTTAACTGATTTAATACTTTTGTATTTCTTGTTTTTCTTTTATAACGTTTTAAAGCTCTATCTATATTCTCACCTTCTTTTACAGGAATTATCAACATATATTTTTATTATTTTTTATAATTTCAGCTAAAATACAAAATAGTTTCTACAGAAACTATTATAAGTAGTCATATTTTTTTAAATAAAATCTATATTTTAATATAAAAAATTTGCAATTTGTAACTTTTTAATAAAAAAATACATAATAAATTAATAGTTTCCACAGAAACATTAAAAATTGATAAAAATAACTTTATTTTTCTGCAGAGAATTCTTCTGATGTAATTATTGGAGAAGCATCTAATTCATCTACTTCCATTATTTCTGTTAACAAATCAATCCCTTCTATAATTGTAAGTAATTTTTCTGGAGGAAGCGCCTGTAACTTTTCGCTCAATTTTTGTTGAAATGTAATTGGAGCAGATTGTAACAAATCCATTCCACTAGCTGTTAAAGAAATTAATGTAACTCTTTTATCTGAAGCCTTTGGAAGTTTTGCTACCAATCCTTTTTTTTCTAAACGACGTAAAATCCCCGAAATAGTGCTCGCATTTAAATTTAAAAATGCCTTAAGTTTGGCTGCATTTGTTTTATAATCTTCTTGTTCTGCCAAATACTGTAAACACAAAAGTTGAGGAATACTAACACCTTGTTCTTTCTCTACACGCTTACTTTCTAAGTTTACAGAACGAACAATTTTGCGTAGCCTAATTAAAATATCAATAATTGTCATATGGTAAAATTACAAATTTTAGATTCGTTGTTTAAATTATAAAAAAGCACAGTTTAACGTAAAACTTTATCGGAAGTTTGTTTTCCATTAACTAAACGAGAAATGGCTAGTGGATTTTCATTTTTTAACTCGTTTGGTAATAATGTATCTGGCCAATTTTGAAAACAAACCGGGCGTACCCAACGTTTAATCGAATTTACTCCAACTGCCGTAAATCTACTATCGGTTGAAGCAGGATAAGGCCCACCATGCACCATTGCATTACAAACTTCAACACCCGTTGAAACGCCATTAAAAATAATACGTCCTACCCTATTTTGAAGTGCATCTACAATTTCTGAATAATTATCAAGTTCATTTTCAGCTAAAATTGTACCAGTTAATTGTCCTTCTAATCTTAAAATTATAGCCTCTAATTGCGCTATACTTTCACATTGAACAACCATTGAAAAAGGGCCAAAAACTTCTTGATGTAAATTGGTGTTTTCTAAAAAAATAGCACCGTCTACTGTTGTTATAATTTGGCGTCCATAGTTTTTTGAAGTTGTTTTGTTATAACTAGCTACAGTCTTCAATCCATTTTGTTGCTTCATTTTTTCTTTATTATTTTCAAAAGCAGCAATTATATTTGGATGTAACATACAAACAGGTTCAATTTTTACAATTTCTTCTGCTAAAGTTTGAATAAAATTAGTTAAATCTTCACTTTTTACAGCTAAAATCAACCCTGGATTGGTACAAAACTGTCCTGCTCCTAATGTAATTGAGTCTGCATATTTTTTTGCCCAATACTCACCTTTCTTATTAACTGCATTCGGCAATAATACTACCGGATTTATACTTCCCATTTCGGCAAAAACAGGAATTGGTTCTGCGCGATTTGCGGCAAGATTATATAAACTTCTTCCACCATTAACACTACCCGTAAAACCAACCGCCTTAACCGCCGCATTTTTCACCAAAGTTTTACCAACCTCAACACCACTACTATTTAAATTAGAAAAAACACCATTTGGCATTCCTGTTATTTCGGCAGCTTTTATAACTGCATACGCTACCAATTCTCCGGTTCCAGCATGCATTGGATGCGATTTAACCAATACAGGGCAACCAGCAGCAAGTGCAGCTGCAGTATCTCCTCCAGCGGTTGAATACGCTAAAGGGAAATTACTTGCTCCAAAAACAACAACTGGACCTAAAGGCATTAACATTTTACGCAAATCCACTTTTGGGGTTGGAATTCTCTCTATATTGGCAGTATCTATAACAGCTTCAACCCAAGAACCTTCTTTTACCAAATCTGCAAAAGAATGCAATTGAAAAACAGTTCGTGCTCGCTCGCTTATTGCTCTAGATTTAGGCAATCCAGACTCTAAACAATAAATATCTAATAATTCATCCCCAAGAAGCTCAATCTGATTAGTTATTTCATTTAAAAAAGCACTTTTATCAACCCCAGAAATTTTTCTATACGTTGCAAATGCTTCAGTTGCTAATGTTACAGCCTGTTCAATTTCTACATTAGAAGCTTCTGTAAATATAACTTTATTTTCTTGATTTGTTTGCGGATTAATAGTTTTAAAAGATATTTTACCAGTAGCAGTTAAAACGTTTCCTATATAGTTTTTACCTGTAATCATAAAAAAAATAATATTTTTTTAATTTAAAATTCATTAAAAAAAGAGATCTCTATTGTTAATTGGCTAAAGTTAATTAATTTAGTAAGATTAATTGTTGAAATTGAAAAGAATCAAAATAGAAAAATTGTTATGGAACAGAGAAATGACTTAATATTGCGTGAAATAGAAAAATTGGGATTAGTTCTAAAAAAGTTAATCAAAAATATTCATAATGCAGATTCTAAAGAAATAGAAACCGAAATTAACCAAATAAATGAAACTTTAACTTCTGAATTTAATATATCAATTTCATCTATTATAAAACTTGATAATGAAGCATTATTAAAAAACATAAATAATTTACACGAATCTCATTTAGAAAAATTGGCTAAATTACTACATGAAGTTATAAAAAAAATGAATCAAGAAAATAAAGATTATGGGCTTAACCGTAAAGAATTAACTAAAAAAGCGATTCTTTTAATTGATTATATAGATAGTAATTCAACTACATTTTCTATTGATAGAATGCACTTGAAAAATTCTTTACAACTACAAACCGATGTTTTTTAAAATTAGTTTTAGCCTATTTTTTTAAAGGTATATCCTTTTTCTGAGTAAAATTCTAATATTTTAGGCAATACATATTTTAATTTTTCACTAGCCTTAACACTATCATGAAAAACAACTATACTACCATTTGTAATATTTTTAACAACATTTTTTAAACATCTACTGTTTGATATTGTAGTATCAAAATCTGCACTAATCACATCCCAAGCAATTATATTATAGCCTTTATTTCTAATTTTTTTACTTTGTTTTAATAACATTTTACCATAAGGTGGACGAAACAACTTTTTTGATTGTGAATTTGAAAGCAACCTTAAATTTGAAGTTATTGTTTTGTCAGCTTTCTCAAAATTTTGAAAATAATCTTGCGTATTGGTTTTCCACCCGTTTAAATGATTATGTGTATGATTCCCAACCGAATGCTGCTCTTTAATTATCTTTTGAAAGATTTCAGGGTGATTTTCAACATTTTTCCCAATACAAAAGAATGTAGCTTTCGCATTGTATTTTCTTAATTGAGCTAATGTCCACTCTGTTATTTCAGGTGTTGGACCATCATCAAAAGTTAAGTAAATATTTTTTGCTTTTACAGAAAAACTCCAAGACCATTTATTAAAAATAATTTTTAACAGCCTTGGAGTTTTTATAAAATAAGGCTTCATGTAGTTATTTTATTATGTTAAATAGTTCATACTTCTACTTAGTTCAGAACAAGCTTTTTGTTGGCTATTAACAATCCTTAGATTAATAAAATTTCTAACACCCCTTCTCTTTCATCATCATAAATTACTACTCTACCTCACCCATTAAAAAGTCAAAAAGCTTTAGGTATTCAATATATTCATTTTTAATCTCTTCGGCATACGCTTCGTCATCTAGCTGAATTGAGGTCTTTACTATTTGATCGTACATTAAAAAGTTACGTTCAATTTGACTATAAACAACATCTATTTTTGCTTCATCATATTGACTGAAATACACTAATTTTTCTTGAAGTACCTCTTTTAATTCTGAAGTTAATTTTCTAGCTTTTTCGGTTTCACCTATGTAATAATATAAATCTATATATGAAATTAACATACTATAATGCCCAAATTTATCTACAGGCATTTTTTCTAATGATGTATCTAAAATTTCTAATGCTTTCTCTGGCTTGTCTTCTTTTATTAATTCTCTAGCCAAACGTTCCATATTGTTACGGTAGGTCACAGAATTTTTACGTGTTTCTACATCTAAATAAATATTATCATCTGTTATGTTACGCCAATCCCAATTTTTAACATTCTCGTACATAATATCTGTATTAATCCTTCCCATTTCAAAGAAGTTACCATCATTTTTAGTATAAATTGGCACTAATTTATAAGTCATTCCATCTAATTGCAGATAATCTTTCATCCAAATATATTCCTCATCAGCTTGTGCACCTCCAGTAAAATAGATTGGTTTTTCCCAATTATTATTCGCTATAATATCGAGCATTAAAATTCTATTTTTTGTAATTGCACTACCAATTTCAATATCTATATAAGGTACAATTAAATGAGCATCTTTTTGTGCTACAATACCATTTTTTAATACTGTTTCTTTATCTACAGGAATTCTAATTTTGTTAGATGGTAATACTTTTTCAGGAATTCCATCATCATCTAAATCATATTGTGTAATTTCTTTATCACTTTCAATCCATTTCATAAAATAATCTATATCTACTACAGAATCTTTTAATTGTGGAAATATTTCTTCAAAATAATAAGCAACATCTAAGGTTCCCCACTTGTATTTATCGTGCGTTAATTGAGACGGAATTGGATCAGCTTCGTAAGTTTTACGTTTCATTTGATCGATATACCAATCTGTTTGAAATAAACTGGTATTTATCAATTTCATATCTGTTCTATAATTTTCAACTTCTTGCATATACCAAAGTGGAAACGTATCGTTATCTCCAATTGTAAATAAAATTGCATTTTCATCGCAAGAGTCTAAATAAGCTTTTGCGTTTAAGTGCGCTGTATATCTATTAGACCTATCGTGATCATCCCAATTTTGAGATGCCATAAGTGTTGGAACCGCTAATAAACTAATTACAGATACAGCTATTGCCACCATATTTTGACTGGCATACTTTTTTAATTTTTCAAAAATAGCCAATACACCAAAACCAACCCAAATAGCAAAAATATAGAACGAACCAACCACTGCATAGTCGCGCTCTCTAGGCTCAAAAGGTTTTGGATTTGTATAAAATATAATTGCTAAACCTGTAAATACAAAAAACAATAGCAATACATAAAAATCGTTTTTATCTTTTTTAAGGTGAAAAAGCAGCCCTATAAAACCTAGAATAAATGGTAAGAAAAAGTACGTATTTCTACCCTTATTATTTTCTACATCTGAAGGCAAATTAGATTGTGGCCCTAAGCGTAATTCATCAATAAATTTAATACCGCTTAACCAATTTCCATTTTGTAAATCTAGGTTTCCTTGTACATCGTTTTGCTTTCCAACAAAATTCCACATAAAATACCTTCCGTACATATAACCAAACTGAAAATCGATCATATATTTAATATTTTCAATAAAAGTTGGTCTTCTTTTACTGTTTTCAGGTATTCCTGCAATGGCTTTATAATTTTTAATTACTGATCCATCGGTACTCACCATTCTAGGTATTAAACCTTTATGTTTATCGCTATAATTTGGCAAAGCGTCTTTATAGTGATTTACAATAACATATTTTCCAAGCTTCTCGTCTTTTTCGTATTTAGGTTTATCATCTTTAGTTGGGTTGCTACTATCTATTTCTCTATTAAATATAATAGAGTAATATGTATCGTAAAACACACTTGCATCTCCGTATTGTTCTCTATCGTAATATGCTAGTAATTCACGCGCACTTGATGGGTTATTTTCGTTAATAGTTGTATTTGCATTGGCTCTTATTGGTAGCATTAACCAGGAAGAAAAACCAATCATAATAAATAATATTGAAAGTAAAACTGTATTTGCTTCAACCTTATTGTTCTTATGCGTATAGGTTAACCCTATATAAAATGCTACAATTAATAAAATACCTGCTATAATACTTCCAGAATTAAATGGCAATCCTATTGAGTTTACAAAAAACAACTCTAAAGCACTAAAATATTTTAATGTATATGGAAATAACATTTTAAATACAAAAAGCAATACTAATATTGCTACTGCATTTGCTATTATAAATTGCTTAGCATTTAAATTTTTATATTTTTTATAGATATATAAAAATACAATTGAAGGTATTACTAATAAGGATAATATATGAACTCCAAAAGATAAACCAACAACAAAACTTATTAATAAAAGCCACTTATCACCTCCAGGTTTCCCTATTTCTGCTTCCCAACGTAAACCTAACCAAAATAATAAAGCCATTAAGAAAGAAGACATAGCATACACTTCTCCTTCTACTGCACTAAACCAAAAACTATCTGAAAAAGTATATGTTAAAGCACCTACAGCTCCACTTCCTAAAATAGCAATAGCTGTACTTTTAGTAATTTCAGATGATTTTAACACTAACTTTCTAGCTAAAATTGTAATTGTCCAAAACATAAATAAAATAGTAAATGCACTGGCTAAAGCAGACATAAAGTTTACCATTTTAGCTATATGGGTAACATCTGTTGTAAACATTGCGAAAAAAGCACCTAACATTTGAAATAAAGGAGCTCCAGGTGGATGCCCAACTTCTAATTTTACAGATGTTGCGATATATTCACCACAATCCCAATAACTAACTGTTGGTTCTAATGTTAAAGTATAGGTAATTAAAGCAATTGCAAAAATTGCCCATCCAATAATGGTATTCCATTTAGAGAAATTGAGTGACTTCATAAGTTAAATTTAGTACGTGGCGAATTTAATAAAATTAAACGTAATTATTTAAGTTTAAATTTATTTGAATAGTTAATAAAGTGCTAAAATAGAGCTCGAAAAAAATTTATTTAAAAAAAACATAAATTTTATTTGCAAAATAAAAACTTTCCCTTAAATTTGCATCCGCAAAATGACCTATGGTGTAATGGTAGCACTCCGGTTTTTGGTATCGTCAGTCAAGGTTCGAGTCCTTGTAGGTCAACATTTAGCTAATGCAATCACTTAATTATAAAGTGATTGCATTTTTTTTTGCAAAAAATGTATCGCTTTTGTAAAATCAAGGAATCAAGAATCTGAATAACTTAAAGAACACTTGTTGTGTTTTCAACAAAACTTACAACTTATGTAAATAGAAAAAAGTTATTTTATTACAACCACTTCTAACCAAAAAAAATAAGCACACCTCTTTTAGAAGTGCACTTATTAATATTTTTATTAAGTAAAATAACGTTTCTATTTTAGAAAAGCCTACAAAACTTAACCTATTTTTTTGAAGCTACTACCGCTGAAAACAATATGTATATTAAACATGCTAATGGCACTAAAAAGCCTAATAAAACACTTGTTGAATCTGCTACATATCCCATTATTGGAGGTATAAAAGCACCACCTACAATAGCAGTTACCATTAATCCGCTTAACTCATTTGCGCGTTCTGGTAATTTATCTACTGTAATTGAAAAAACTAAAGGGAAAATATTTGCAAACCCTAAACCTACCAAAATAATTCCTGCATAGGCAAGTGCTGTGTTTCCAAATATTAATAAAAATACACCTATAATTGATAAAATTACTGTTACAAATAAAAACTTGATTGGTTTTATTTTTGTTAAAATAGCAGCACCTGAAAATCTACCAATTAGTATTGGTAAGAAAAACAATGCCCAACTTAACCACAAACTAAAACCTTCTATTCCAAATTCTTCTTTCAATAAAATTGGAATTCCTGAACTCATTGAAACTTCTGCTCCAACATATACAAAAATTGCCATAACCATCATTAAAACATATTTGTTTTTTAATAATGATAAACAACTTGCTAAAGAGGCAGGCGTTTCATCTTCGTGTTTTACTTCTTCAATTTTTAATTTGCTTGTCCAAGCAAATGTTATTAAAATTAGTACTGAATAAATTGGAAATAACAAAGTCCAATCCATTCCTGCCATTACCGCAAAAGGAGGTAATAAAAAACCTAATGAAGAACCAATAGCCTTTATTGATTGCCCTAAAGATAAATTACTAGAAAACATTCCTGGCGCTGAAACATCTCTCATTATAGGATTTCCTGAAACTTGTAAAACTGTAGCTCCTGCACCCAATAATAAAATAGATCCTAAAATTACATAAAATTTAGATTGTAAATCTACTGTACCAGCCTCAATTATTGGACCATACATTCCTGATAAAATAGGCATTAAAAGCCCTATAAAAGCAATGGCTAAGCCTATTAATAAAACTTTTTTCTTTCCTTTTCTATCTTGGTATATTCCCATTGGAATAGATAATATTCCAAACATTAAAAACCCACTAAAAGGCAATAAGGTTGCTAAAAAGTTAGTTAACTCAAAAGTTTCTTTTGCTAAACTTACCATTGGCCCTACAACATCTCCAAACCCCATACACAAAAAGGCTAAAAATATTGGCAACGTATTTACTTTTTTATTACTCATAATTGTTTTTTATTTAAATAAGGTTACTGCACCTAACATAGCTGCACTTTCTTTTAAGATTGATACTTTAAATGGAATTTCTATTCCTTTTTCTTTTAATTCCGAGTACAAACTTGGTTTAAATAGCTCAAAAGCTTCAGCTATATTTCCACCCATAACAACTACATCTGCACTAAATTTTTGTAGATGCTCTGCCAAACAATTCGCTAAATTTTCACCAAAATTATTAAATAATGAAATTGCTTCTTGATTTCCTAAATTTGCTAATTCAGCTATTCGTTTAACACCTGTTACTTCTTCTTTAGAAATTTCATTAAAACTATTTACAAACCATCTTGTAGAAAAATAATCATCTGCAATTCCTTCTTTAAAAGGCTTATCCCATAAATATCCGTTTTCTGGAATTGTAATTCCTTCTTCAATGGCTTTTCCTTCACTAATAAATGATGATCCAAATCCAGTTCCTAAGGTTATAGCAACCATTTGTTTGCTTCCTTTTCCACTTCCATACCAAAAACAACCTAATGAAAAAGCTGTAGCATCGTTTACAAATCGAATTTGTTCTTGTGGTAATGCCAAACTCTCAGATAGCGCTTCTTTTACATTAACATTTTTTAAATCCACAAATTTTTGATTTGAATTATCAAACAAACCAATCCCTTTTTCATAATCAAAAGGGCCAGGAATGGCTAATCCAACTCCTAAAAATTCAGAACTATCTGGTAAATTCTCTTTACAAGCTGCTATTGCTTTGGTCCAGGCAGCAATTAAAACTTCTTTTGGCTCTGAATTTTCAACTTTAATATTGACTAATGAACTTTCTAAAACAACACCTGTGTCTACTCCAATAATAACACAACTTATATGGCTTCCTCCTATATCACAACCGATACTATATCTATTTTTTTTCATCTTTATTAGTTAACATAATTATACAGTAAATTTATTTATTTTTTATTCTATGCTTAAAAAATTTCGATAAACAACCTAATTGTAATTACAAACGGAAGTTATTCTCTATTTGCCTAATACTATACTTAATTAACTTTTAGTTATTTTCTTCTTTCTCCTACAAATCACAAAAAATAATCGCTTAAAAAAAAAATTGAAAATTGTTAAAACTTATAATATTACGGCTATTTAATAAATAAATTTAATGAAATTATTCTATCTCAAAAACTTTTTTCTTAAATCTTAAATTCGTTTATCTTTTACTATTAAGTTCGGCTAATAATATTTCTAAAATAATTGATTTAAACGCTAATTTCAATACTGTAATAATTACATTTTATCATATAAAATTCAACAATTAATTTATAATTTTTCATATTTTTACAATTAATATAACTTTTTACAAAAACTACTTTTATAGGAATTTTATACCCCAAATATTCCAATTAGTTCCTTATATTTTTTTTATAAAAAGCAGCAATGCGTTTGTGGAATAGAATTTAAAACACAGCCTATTTCAAATATTGTAACATTAATAATTATTAAGAGTATAATATGAAAATATTTTTTGCAAGTCTCCTACTACTTTTTGCTTTTAGCTCCTGCTCAGAAACAAAAATAACAACGCAAACAGCTACTAATTTTGTAGATTATGTTAACCCAATTATTGATACACACGGCAGTCGTTGGTTTTATTTTGCATCAGCAAGCCGCCCATTTGGAATGGTTAGTTTAAGTCCTGATACTTGGACAAAAGGTAGTTGGAAAAGTGGTTATTTGTACGACAGCTTACAAGTAAGGTGTTTTAGCCATATCCATGCTTGGCAACTTTCCGGAATCCCTGTTATGCCAACAATTGGAGAAAACAAAAGTTATTTAGGAATGGAAGCAACAAAATCTTCTTTTACACACGAAAAAGAAATTGTTGAACCTGGTTATCATAAAGTTGTTTTAGATGATTCTAATATAACCGCAGAATTAACATCAACCACTCGTGTAGGATTTCATAAATATACATTTCCAAAGAGCGACAGTTCTTATATTAATTTTCATACAGGTGCATTCTTAGCACATAGCAAAGTTGACTCTTCTTATGTTAGAAAAATAAATAATAATGAAATTGAAGGTTTTTCTTTATTAGGAAAAACATCTCGTAGACCAAAACCTACCTATGTGTATTTTGTGGCAAAAGTCGATCATAAAATTGAAGAATTTGGTGGTTGGGAAAACAATAAGATTCTACCTCCTTCAGAAGAAATAAACGGAAAAAACAACGGCGCTTACTTACGTTTTAAAACTACAGATAAACCTGTTTTAATAAAAGTCGCTATTTCTTATACGAGTATAGAAAATGCGCGGAATAATATGCAAACCGAGCTTCCGGGTTGGGATTTTAAAAAAACTGTTGTAGACTCAAAAAATGAATGGAACAGCATGTTATCTCGTATTCAGGTAACTGGTGGAACCGAAAACCAAAAAATTAAATTTTATACCGACTTATGGCATGCGCTTTTAGGTAGAAAAATAGTAAGTGATGTAAATGGTGAATACAGCGACATGACAGGAGATAAACCAGCAATTAAACAAGTAGCTTTAGATAAGAATGGAACTCCTATATTTCCTCATTATAATTTTGATGCTTTATGGGGAAGTCATTGGACATTAAACGTACTTTGGTCTATGGTTTACCCCGAAGTTATGGACGGATTTTGCAATACAATGGTAGATATGTATAAAAATGGAGGTTTAATTCCTAGAGGTCCTTCTGGGGGAAATTATACCTATGTTATGTTAGGAGATCCTGCGGCTTCATTTTTTGCAACAGCATATAACAAAGGAATTAGAAATTACAATGTTGATTTAGCATACCAAGGCTTATTAAAAAACGCATATCCTGGTGGTATTCGTGACAGAGCAGGATACGAACACGGTAAAAACCCAGCTGGAGGCGGAATGAATTATTATATTGAAAGAGGTTATGTGCCCGAAGGAATAAAAGCTAAAGGCCAGCATAAAGATGGTGCTTCTATGACACTTGAATACGCCTATCAAGATTGGTGTATAGCGCAAATGGCAAAAACAATGGGAAAAGATTCAGATTTTGAATATTTTAATAAACGTTCTAAAAATTACCGCAATCTTTGGAATCCTAAAACCAAACTTATGCATCCTAGAAATATTGATGGTTCTTGGATTGAAAACTTCGCTCCTATTGCTAAAAAATTCAATACTATAGGTTTTTGCGAAAGTAATTCTGCTATTTACACAAACTATGTACCACATGATATAAACGGATTAGTAAACTTATTTGGAAGTAAAGAAAATTATACTTCCTTTTTATCAAGTTCTTTTAAAAAAGCAAAAGACAATCGCTTTGTTGCACCACACCGAGAACATGCAAAAAGTTGGGTAGATTACGAAAATCAACCATCTTGTCAAATGGCGCATCTCTTTAATTTTACAGATGCACCTTGGCTTACACAAAAATGGGTTAGAGATATAAAAGATGTAACATTTGGAGATACAACACCTTACGGAGGCTACAACGGAGATGAAGATCAAGGGCAAATTGGCGCATTGGGAGCACTTATGGCAATTGGTGTGTTTCAAATGGATGGTGGTGTTTCTGAAAACTCACAATACGAAATTACTTCTCCTATTTTTGACAAAATTGAAATCGCTTTAAATCCTGATTATTATTCAAATAATAAGTTTATTATTACAACCAATAACAACACTGCTGAAAATGTTTATATTCAATCAGCAACACTAAATGGAAAAAATTGGGAAAAATGTTATTTTGAACATAACGATTTTATATCTGGCGGTAAGCTAGAATTAACCTTAGGAGCGACTCCTAATAAAAACTGGGGAAAAAGATAATTTTTCTAAAACTATAATATGAAAAATAAAAGATGTGATTGGTGTGGAGAAGATCCAATTTATGTTGAATATCACGATAAAGAATGGGGTGTACCTGTTTTTAATGATACAAAATTGTTTGAATTTTTAATTTTAGAAACTTTTCAGGCTGGTTTAAGCTGGATTACTGTTCTTAAAAAACGAGAAAATTTTAGAGAAGCATTTGATAATTTTAATTATAAAAAAATAGCAACCTATAACGATAATAAATTCAACGAATTACTTAACAACAAAGGAATTATAAGAAATAAATTAAAAATAAAAGCAACCATTTCAAATGCAACTTGTTTTATGGAAATTCAGAAAGAATTTGGTTCTTTTTCTAATTATATATGGAAATTTACTAACGGAAAACCTTTAAAAAACACATACAAAACATTAAGTGAAGTTCCTGCTACAACTCTTCTTTCTGATATTATTTCTAAAGATTTAAAAAAACGTGGATTTAAATTTGTTGGTTCTACCGTAATTTATGCTTATATGCAAGCCACTGGCATGGTAAACGACCATATTACAAGCTGTTACAGACACAAACAAGTAAATGAACTAATTTTTTAACGCATTAAAAACTTAATAAGCTTCAATTTAAATTTTGTTAATGGGTAGTATTTTAAATTAGGCTCAAACCAAGTACTTTTTCTTAAAATGGATTTATAATGCGAAAATGCTTTAAATCCATATACTCCATGATATGAACCTATTCCACTATTACCAACACCTCCAAAAGGTAAATTTTCATTCGTTATTTGCATTACAGCATCATTAATTGCTCCCGAACCAAATGAAACTTCTTTTTCTATTTTTTTTATAAAAGCATTATTATTTGAAAAGATATAACAAGCTAAAGGTTTTGGCTTTAATTTTATTTGAGTTATAATTTCATCAATATTTTTATAAGCTATTACAGGAAGTATTGGCCCAAATATTTCATCTTCCATTATTTCATCGTTAAAACTAACATCTGTTAAAATAGTTGGATCAATAGTGTTTTCTCCAAGGTTATAAGTCCCGCCAAAATAAAGTTTTTCTGAATTTATTAATGAAATCAGCCGTTTTGTATTTTTTTGATTAATTATTTGAACATAATTATTGTTTTCAATTTTAAAATTAGATGTTTTAATTTCTGCAATTAATTGCTTTAAAAACTCAGTTTTAATTGACTCATGAACACACACATAATCTGGAGCAATACACGTTTGTCCTGCATTTAAAAATTTTGCCCAAACTAGCCTCTTAACACTTACTTTTATATTAAAATTTTCATCAATAATTGCAGGACTTTTACCTCCAAGTTCTAAAGTAACAGGTGTTAATTTTTTTGCAGCTGCTTTATAAATTATTTTTCCTACAGCTGTACTTCCTGTAAAAAATATTTTATCAAATTTTTCATTTAATAGTTTTGTAGTTTCTATAACTCCACCTTCAACAACTTTAAAAAATGCTGGATCAAATGCTTCATTTAAAATTTTTGCTAATAAAGAACTTGTTTCTACAGCAATTTCACTTGGTTTTAAAACAATTGTATTTCCGGCTGAAATTGCAGCAATTGCAGGAGATAATGATAATTGATATGGATAATTCCAAGCTCCAATAATTAATGTAACACCTAGTGGTTCTGGAATTATATAACTTTTCCCAGGAAAATTTAAAAAATTTGTTGATACCCTTTTAGTGCGTACCCACTTATGTAATTTTTTACAAGCTAAATTAATTTCACTATAAATTATACCTAATTCTGTTGTATAGGTATCGAATTCAGATTTTTTAAAATCTTTAAATATAGCCTCGTTTAAAAGCTGTTCATTTTCTTTTAAAAGCTGTTTTAACTTTTTAAGTTGTTCAATTCTAAATGAAATACTTTTAGTAACATTTGTTTGAAAAAACTTTTTTTGAGCTGCTACAATTTCATTCATTTAAAAAATCTTAAAAGTTTAAACTATTAATTTATAGGAATATAAATCTCCGTAACCCATTTCGCTGGATTAGGATTGTCGGTTGGTCGTACAGAATACACTTCAAAAGGCTCACTCGTTTCCAAAGCTGTAAACCCTTGTTCTGTTAGCTCTTTATATGCAGCTTCCCAGGCTTCGTGAGAATATTGATAACTACCATAAAAAATAGTTTTAAATGTTTTTTGAGGTTCTAAAAACCCAGTTAAAACATCATCTGTAGTAATAATTCTTTCTTTAACAGGTACACCAGTTGAAAACATTGTTGTATTGTTAGCACTATCCCAATTATGAGTTAACAAAAATGGTTTTCCAGATGGTTCAATAGCGTTTTCATCCATGTAATTAATTACATTTTTAAACATTTCACTCATATGCTTATCTACATCATCTATTTTACAAGAAATTGATTGGTATAAATAAAAACCACCACCATAATCTACTTCTCCAATAATTTTAAAAGAATGCTTATCCATTTCTGCTAACAAATGTTGTTCTAACAACTCAAGCCCACGATCATACATTGGCTTCATATTTTTTTCTATACCACCTTGCGTTAACCAATATGCTTTTTCACTAAAAGAACTTTCTCCTCGCATTCCCCAAGTCACTTTATTTCCAGTTTCAGTTTCAGTAATATCCCAATACACTTCAGGTGTAGTTCCAGTTCCAAAATCTATTTGCTGAATAAGACCTTTATTAGGCACTACAGAAATTGTTTTCATTGACCCAGTTCCTTCTTTACCTGTCCAAGAATAAGATGCACCAACACCAGATGTTACCTCTGGATAACTTGCTACAATTGTTGAGTCTATTTCATACCAAGGGCCCCAGTGTTGCCAATTTTTATAATCGTTTATGTTTTCAAAAATCAACGAAGCATGTACTTTCATTATTTTTGAACTTTTAACATCATAATTACCAGGTAATGTTGCAATATAAATTGCTGTACCAATAATTATTATTAATAAAAAAAACAATAGGTATTTAAAAAACTTCATAACAATAAAATTTATATTTAATTTAATGCTAAATTACTAAATAATAACAATTTTTAATTTAAATGAATTAAAAGAATCTTGAGATTTTACCAGCTTCCTCCGCCTCCGCCTCCGAAACCACCTCCAGAAGAGCCACCTCCACCTGAAGAGCTACTTGATGGTGTACTAACCATTGTAGATCTAGCTGATGTTATTGAATTGGAAAAAGAATTAGTAAAATGATGCATGGTTAATGGACCAGATGTTGAGTTATACCAACTTGGTGGCTGTAAGTTTAAAGCTTCAAACTTTTTTGCCCAATCATTAAATAGACCAAATGCAAGTGCATAGCCCATTGTAGATTCAAAATAAGTTGGATTGTCGTTTAAAAGCATTTTTAATTTATTCTCTTCTGCTACTTTTATAAATTGTTTAAAACCTTTTAATTCAGATAAAACTGCATTTCCTTTCGTATTTTTTTTAACCAAGTAAATAGACATAATCAATAAAAATATTGCTACTGGTATTACAGCTATTGCTGCTAAAAGTCCCCATATATTTATGAACAAAAAGAAGCTTACAATTGCAATGATTAAAATTCCAATCACAACTTTAGTTTGCATTTTTCTTGCGGCTTCAACATAATAAATTTGTGCTTTTTCTTTTAAAATTACTTTTGCTTCAAGCATTGTTGTATAAAATGTATTTTTCAAACTACTTATCAACACTTCTTTATTAGCTATTTCTTTGTAAGTTCCAAACAGTCCTTTAAATAGTTTCTTTTCGTAATCTGAAGCGTCAACAGGCAAAGCTTTTAATAATATTAATTTTGTATCGTCTTTCGATAATAATCCATCTTTAGGAATGTATTCCATTTTAATAATTCCATGTGCTCCCCAATGTGGAATAAATGAAATTAAATCTTGCGTATCACCTCTATCATCAATTAAAAAACCAGCCATTGCAGGATCTACACCACTAGGTGGGAAATAACTTGTAGTTGCTACGACTTCATCATCTTTTCCATACTTATTCCATACCCAATAAAAAGCAGCTAAAAATACACCAATTAACAATATCCATCCATAACTTGCCCAAAATGGCCATAATGGTTTTATTTCCTTTATAGAATTTGGTGGCAAATTTAATAATACTGTAACACTTTCTCCGTAAGAAGATTTAAAATTAGCAGTACTTTTTGCAGTATAAACACTATTTAAATAAGTAACTTCAAATTCTTGACTATTATTTTTATTTCCTGTTGTTCCTGAATATACAAAAAGATCATCTGGCTTTAAGTCTATATTTTCTGGAAGGTAAATTGTAAAATCCAATTGTTCAAAAACAGTATTCCATCCATCTGGCTTTACATTCCAATAGAACTGAATTTTAGAATCATCAAAAAGAAAAGCATTATAAACTCTATATTTTATTTGATAATGTTGCGGTCCAATAAGTGAAATATCTTTATCTCCTATTTTTATATTAAGGTTATCGCTTAGTTGTTGTTCAAAATCGAAATCCACTTCATATTTATAATTTGGAACTTCAACATTTCTAATTTTTATTTTACGTTTTTCTTGGGTTCCTTCGGCTGTTAATAAGTTGTATTTGGTTTGTATATCTCGGTAAATACCGTGTTTATGTACTTCAAAAGTGAGGTCATAGTTTTCAACTACATCAAAATAGCCTTCTTCACTTATGTAAATTTGAATATGACTTTTATTTACAATAAAATCTTGTGCATTACTATTAAGAAAAAATAAAAATCCGAAAAGAACAAGAACTAATTTTTTCATAACCTTTAGTTTAATCGAAACTAACTTTTACATTTTCACGACTTTCTTTATCGGTTTCAAAAAATTCGAATTGTTGATAATTAAACATTCCCGCAAACAGTGTTCCTGGGAAACTCTCTCCATAAGTATTATTTACTCTAACAGTACCATTGTAATACCTACGACTACGTTCTAAATTTTCTTCAATTTCGTTAAGTTTCTGCTGCAAATCTAAATAATTTGTATTTGCTTTTAAATCTGGATACGCTTCACTTAAAGCAAATATACTACGTAAGGTTTGTTGCAATTGATTTTCTGCTTTTATCTGTGCATTTATATCGTTTGAAGGCACAGCCATTGCCGAATTTCGGGCATTTATAACATTTTCTAATGTAGATATTTCGTGTTTTGCATACCCTTTTACAGTTTCTACCAGGTTTGGTATTAAATCGTATCTACGTTTTAAAGCTACATCTATATTGCTCCAAGCATCTTTAACCACGTTCTTATTTTTTACAAATCGGTTAAAAACATTTACAAGCAATAAAGCAAGTATTAAAAGAACTCCTAAAGAAATAAACATAAGACTTATAAATTATTTGGGTTTATACTATAATTAAAAATAAATATAATCATTAGAATTTAGAATTACTAATGTAGCTTATTTAATTATAACCCGTTGGTATTTAATTTAAAATTAAACTTACTTATTGTTTACATTACTTCTTATCAGATTCCTTAATAAAAATTATAAGGAAATAGCACTAGATTTTATAGTCTTTAAATATTACTTAGTATTATATTCTAATGTAAAGAAAATGTGATTAATGTAAAAATAGCAATTATTAAAAAAACTGCAATCACAATAATAAAGGTATTTTTATAGTGCTTTTTATGAACTTTTATATCTTTTCTATAACTCCATATCATTAAAATTGTAAATGCAATTACAAAAAAAGCTGCAAAAATAAGTTGTCCTTTACTAAACATATTAAATGTGTGTATTTAAACTCAAAAATACATAAATTTTCAATAACAATTACTTCTCTTTAAACTGACTTTAAGTATTTATCTAAAATTAAATTGATTATACATACAATCACATTTAGTATCTAAACTGCCTTGGTTTCAAATTTTTACTCGCATTATAAGCTATTTCAAAAACCCTCTTTTTTCTAGTCTCTTTTCGTTTGGCAGAAACAACCCAGTACAATAAAATCTTTTTATTAGAATTACTTAGACATTTAAAAAATGCTAGGGAGTTATTATGCTTTGCAAATTCTTCCTTTAAATCTTCTGGTATTATTAGAGCTTCAATTTGATCTAAAAATGTCCAAGAACCATTTGCTTTGGCAATTTCAATACTTTTGTAACCATTTTCGTTCATAAGACCTTGCTCTATTAAGAATTGAACTTTATCCTTATTAATTTTAGACCAATTACTTTTTGGTTTACGTTTGCTAAAATATTGCTTATATGTTTCTGTATCTATTGTTTTTTTAACACTATCAATCCAACCAAAACAAAGTGCTTGATCTACAGAATCACTCCAACTTAGATTAAATTTAGGAGATTTTTTCTTGTAAAATATCAGCCAAACTCCATCTTTTTTATTGTGATTTAGTTCTAACCATTTTCTCCAATCATGGTAGTTAGCTGGACAATAATCTTCAACATTTTTCATACCATACTATTTTAGGAAGGAATAATTCTAAATTAAAAAACGCCTTTTTAACATATTAAAAAGGCGTTTTTTATATTATATTTCTAAAAATTAAGATTCTTCTTCTCCCTCTTTTAGAGGTGTAGATTGCAAAACAAAATCTTCATCTAATCCTGGTTTACTGTAATCATAAGCCCATCTATGCACTTCTGGAATTTCACCTGGCCAGTTTCCGTGAACATGTTCAACCGGAGTTGTCCATTCTAAAGTATTCGCTTTCCAAGGATTTTGAGTTGCCTTTTTACCTTTATAAATACTGATAAAGAAATTTGCTAAGAAAATTAACTGAGCAGCTCCACCCATAATTGCAAACATTGTAATTACAATATTAACATCGGCTACATCATCAAATAAAGGGAAAGCTGTATTTGCGTAATATCTACGTGGTAAACCGGCTAAACCAACAAAATGCATTGGGAAGAAAACTCCATAAGCAGCAACAACTGTAATCCAGAAATGCCAGTATCCTAAAGTTTTATTCATCATTCTACCGTACATTTTAGGGAACCAATGATAAACTCCTGCAAACATTCCATAAATTGCAGACACACCCATTACTAAATGAAAGTGAGCAACTACAAAATAAGTATCGTGCACATTAATATCTAAAGCGCTATCTCCAAGAACTAACCCTGTTAAACCACCAGAAATAAATGTTGAAACAAAACCTATTGAAAAGAGCATTGCGGTATTCATTTGAATATTTCCTTTCCACATAGTTGTAAGCCAGTTAAAAGCTTTTACTGCAGAAGGAATTGCAATTAATAAGGTTGTAAATGTAAATACAGATCCTAAAAATGGATTCATACCTGAAACAAACATATGGTGACCCCAAACAATTGTAGATAAAAACGCAATTGCTATAATAGATCCAATCATTGCTCTATAACCAAATATTGGCTTTCTAGAATTACAAGCTATAATTTCTGATACGATTCCCATTGCTGGCAAAATAACTATATAAACTTCTGGATGTCCTAAGAACCAGAATAAGTGTTCGAATAACACTGGTGAACCTCCTTGATAGTGTAATACTTCACCTTGAATAAATATATCTGACAAGAAGAATGATGTTCCAAAACTTCTATCAAAAATTAACAACAGAGCTGCAGATAATAAAACTGGGAATGATACTACACCAATAATTGCAGTAACAAAGAATGCCCATATTGTTAATGGTAATCTTGTCATTTTCATTCCAACAGTTCTTAAATTTAACACTGTTACAATATAATTTAAAGCTCCTATTAATGAAGAAGCAATAAATATTGCCATTGAAATTAACCAAAGTGTCATACCCATTCCAGAACCGGGTATTGCTTGTGGTAAAGCACTTAAAGGAGGATAAATTGTCCAACCTGCAGAAGCTGGTCCAGCTTCAACAAAAAGTGAAATTACCATAATTATACTTGATAAGAAGAACAACCAATACGAAACCATATTTAAAAACCCTGAAGCCATATCTCGAGCTCCAATTTGTAAAGGAATTAAAAGGTTACTAAAAGTTCCACTTAAACCTGCTGTTAATACAAAAAACACCATAATTGTACCATGAATGGTAACAAGTGCTAAATATATATCTGGAGACATAACTCCACCATCTTGGTGGTTTCCTAAAAATGCTTCAATAATCGAAAATGATGTATCTGGCCAAGCAATTTGCAAACGAAATAGCATAGACATAAATACACCAATAATACCCATAAAAATTCCAGTAACTAAATACTGTTTAGAAATCATTTTATGGTCAGTACTAAAAACGTATTTTGTGATAAATGTTTCTTTATGATGATGATCTGACATAATCTATTTTTTTATTTAGTAGTAGTAATAATAATAGTTAGTTTATTGCACAACTTGCGCCATCGTTTTTTGTTCTTTCATCCATGCATTAAAATCTTCTTCTTCTTCAACAATAATTTTCATTTGCATATTGTAATGAGATGAACCACAAATTTTGTTACATAAAAGTAAATAATCAAACTCGTAAGGATCTTCTCCTTTTTCAGCTCTGATTTCATTTATTCCTTCAACTTTAGCTATGGTTTCATCATTTAAACGCATTTCTTCAGTAGTTAATGAAGGTGTAAATGCAAATTGCGTAACCATACCAGGAACACAATTCATTTGTGCTCTAAAGTGAGGCATATAAGCCGAGTGCAATACATCCTGTGAACGAAACTTAAATATTACCTTTCTTCCTTTTGGTAAACGTAATTCTCTAACAGGTACATCGTCTAAGGCATTTAAATCAGACATGTCAACACCCATTGTATTAATTCCTTTTATATTTCTAACATTTGCTAAACCTAGCTCATTATCTTCGCCGGCATAACGTGCTTCCCAAGAAAACTGTTTTGCGTAAACTTCAACAATTAGAGGGTCTTCAGCATCTGAAGGATCCATAACATCTACCCAAACAGATAAGCCATACAATACCAAACCTGCTAGTACAACTGCAGGAACTATTGTCCAAATCATTTCTAATTTATGGCTGTCTGCATAAAACAACGCTTTTCTTCCTTTTATTCCTCTATATTTAAAAGCAAAATAGAAAAGTAAAAATTGAGTAATTGCCTGTACCACTAGAATTAATATCATAGTTACGGCATATAAAGTATCGTAACTCTCACCTTCTACAGAGGCTGCATCAGGTAGTAAAATTACAGAGTATTTTACAAACGTAAATATCATTAATCCATAGAAGAATATTCCAAAAATCGCAAATAAAATACCTTGGGTATTATTATCCTTTTCAGTGGCTATTACGCTTTTAAATTTTAGAATACTTGCAACTTGCCAAATAGCTACGGCAACAACAATTGCCAGTAAAATATAAAGTAATGCTGTCATTTTTTTAGTTTAGATTTTTTTAGTTGTGCCAAATATAAAAAAAATCCTGAATATTTTGTATTCAGGACTCTTTTCTATGAGTATATTTTATCTTTTAGTAGTGATATTGTTCACTTTCTTTTATAAAAGGATTACCTTTTGCTAATAAAGGAGCTTTTGTTAATGCGTTAAACACTACATAAATAAATATTCCTAGTACTAATAATGCTGCACATATTTCAGTAATTCCGAAAAACCATTGATCTCCAACTGTAGCAGGCATAATCATCACAAAAATATCAATATAATGTCCAATCAATATTAGTATCCCTGTTGATACTATAAACCAGTTAACACGTTTATAATCACTATTCATTAATACTAATAGAGGGAATAAAAAGTTTAAAACTAACATTCCTAAAAACGGAACATTATAATCGTTAAATCTAGTTACAAAATAAGTAACTTCTTCTGGGATATCTGCATACCAAATCAGCATAAATTGAGAGAACCATAAGTAGGTCCAAAAAATACTGAAACCGAACATAAACTTAGCTAAATCATGTAAATGGCTATCATTTACAAATTCTAAATAACCTTTTCCTTTTAAATATATAGAAACAAGAGCAATAGTTGTTATTGCTGAAACTATCATACTTGAAAATAAGTACCATCCGAATAAAGTACTAAACCAGTGAGGATCTAAAGACATAATCCAATCCCAAGACATCATAGATTCTGTTACTAAAAAGAATACTAAAAATGCTGCAGAACGTTTAAATAATTTTGTGTAATTACTTATGTCTGTAGCGTTATCTTGTGCTAAAGTTAATTTTCTTGAATGTTCTCTATACCAAATCCAACCACCAATATAAATAGCAGCTCTAATTAAAAAGAAAGGTATATTTAAATAACCAGCTTTATTTTGAATTAATTCATCATGTGCAACTACTTCTGGATCCATCCAAACAAATAAATGATTTAAATGTAGTGATGAAAGAACAAAAAACACAAATAATAAAATTCCACCTATTGGTAAATAAGCAGTTATTGCTTCCATTACTCTAAATAATACAATAGGCCAACCTGCTTGCGAAACATGTTGAATTGCATAAAATGCTAAGGTTGCCAATGAAATCATAAAAAAGAAAAATAGTGCAACATAAACTGCTGACCATGGTTTATTCATTAAATAATGAAAAGCGTGTTCGGCGTGTACATCATCTGCATGTGCTGTGTCATGGGCGTTATTAGCCTGTGCTTCATTTTGATGTGTTGCTGCTTCATCGTGAGCATTATGACTTTCTTGAAGCATTATTTTAACATCTTCTACTGAACTTGGTGTAGTAAAAAAACCGTAAGCAACACCTAAAATACCTACTATCATTAAGGCGTAAGAAAATGTTTTTAATTTACTTGAAAAGGTATACATATCTTTAAATTCTATCTTAGTAAAAGTGTTATTTTAATAATTCAGTTCTAAGTTGTTGCACGTACATAGTTACTTGCCAACGTTCCTTAGTTGTTAATTGAGAAGCGTGAGATCCCATCATATTTCTACCATGCATAATTACGTGGTAAATACTTCCTTCAGTAATATCTCTATCTTTATAATTAGGTACACCTAAAAACTTTTCTCTCTCTACTAAAACTCCATCTCCAGCTCCAGATTTACCATGGCAAGTTAAACAGTATATATTATACATTTTTTTACCATTCTCTAAATTAGCTTCTGTTAATTCTAAAGGGTTTTTAAGTTCTAATTTAGCAGCTTCATAGTCTTCATTTGTATCTTCATACTCATAAGGAACATGACCTCTTGCAATAGTTCCTTCAGCAGGTAACTGAGTAGTCATACCATTAGAGTAATTTGGGTTTTCTGTATAAGTTTCGTAGCCTACAGATTTGTACATATCAGGCATATATTGGTAATTAGGTTTTGACTTATCACCCCAACAAGATGATAAAACAAATAGAAACACCAATGCAATTGTTATTTTTAAAATGTTCTTCATTTTAATTAATGCTTTTCAGTTACTTTAATTTCAACCGTTCCTGTATTTTCTAAAAAAGAAACTAATTCTTTTTCATTTCCATCTACAGTAACTTCCATTACAAACATATCGTCTGTTGTTCTAGGATCTGGATTTTCAGCTTCTTTAAATGGCCATAATCTACTTCTCATATAAAAAGTAATTACCATTAAATGCGCTGCAAAAAACACACTTAATTCAAACATAATTGGAATAAAAGCTGGCATATTTTGTAAAAATGTAAAACTAGGTTTTCCTCCAATATCTTGTGGCCATTGTTCTATCATCATATAATTCATCATCCAAACAGCAAATATAAAACCTACGCATCCATACATAAAAGCAGTAATTGCAATTCGCGTACCTTTAAGTCCCATTGCTTTATCTAAACCATGAACTGGAAATGGTGTATAAACTTCTTCTATATGATGATTTGCTGCACGTACTTCTTTTACAGCATCCATAAGGATGTCATCATCATTATACATTGCTTGTATTACTTTTGAGCTCATAATTACCCGTTATTTTTTAAGTTTTTAGCTTGTCCTGCCCAATCATCTCGTTTTGCTCTACCTTTAAATGAATCTAAAAGTGAGTCTAACAAATCATATTCTTTTTCAGTCATTTTACTAACTTGTTCAAAACTATAAATACCAATTGTATTTAATATTTTTTCTAACTTAGGTCCTACTCCACTAATTAATTTTAAATCATCCGCAGTTTGTGTTGTAACATCAAATGTTCCTAAACTACCTAATAACACATTTTTTTGTTCTGAAGTATCTTTAGTACTTGCAGGTGTTTCTTTTGAAGTTTTAATCTCCTTTTTAGTAGGTGCTGGATTTTTTCCTCCTGCATCTCTGTATAATTTATAAGCTTCTCCAGAAGATTTTAAAATAGATTTAACCTCTGCTTGCGCAATTACAGGGAAAGTTCTTGCATATAATAAAAACAATACAAAGAAAAATCCTATTGTACCAACGTAAATTCCAATATCTACAAATGTTGGTGAGAACATAGTCCAAGATGATGGTAAGTAATCTCTATGTAAAGATGTTACAATAATTACAAAACGCTCAAACCACATTCCAATATTTACAACTATTGAAATAATAAAAGAGAACATAATACTTGTACGTAATTTTTTAAACCACATAAATTGTGGAGAAAGCACATTACAACTCATCATTAATAAATATGCCCACCAGTAAGGACCAGTGGCTCTATTTAAAAAGGCATATTGTTCATATTCTACACCTGAATACCAAGCAATAAATAACTCGGTAATATAAGCACAACCTACAATTGAACCTGTAATCATAATTACAATGTTCATTAATTCTATATGTTGTTTTGTTATGTATGCTTCTAAATTTGATACTTTTCTCATAATAATAAGCAAGGTATTTACCATTGCAAATCCAGAGAAAACTGCTCCAGCAACAAAGTACGGAGGAAAAATTGTTGTATGCCAACCAGGAATTACCGATGTAGCAAAGTCAAAAGATACAATTGTATGTACAGAAAGTACTAAAGGTGTAGCTAAACCAGCTAAAACCAAAGATACTTCTTCAAAACGTTGCCAATCTTTTGCTCTACCTGTCCATCCAAAACTTAATAAACTATAAATTTTCTTTTGAAAAGGTCTTACAGCTCTATCACGCAACATTGCAAAATCAGGTAATAAACCTGTCCACCAGAAAACTAATGAAACAGATAAATAGGTTGAAATTGCAAAAACATCCCACAGTAATGGTGAGTTAAAGTTAGTCCAAAGTGATCCAAATTGGTTAGGAATTGGCAACACAAAATGTGCATTCCACATACGTCCCATGTGAATTACAGGGAACAAACCTGCTTGAACTACAGAGAAAATTGTCATTGCTTCGGCAGAACGGTTAATACCCATTCTCCATTTTTGGCGGAATAATAATAATACAGCTGAAATTAAAGTACCAGCATGACCGATACCTACCCACCATACAAAGTTAGTAATATCCCAGGCCCAGCCTACGGTTTTATTTAAACCCCAAACTCCAATTCCTGTTCCAACGGTGTATATAATTGCGCCAAGTCCCCAAAGGAATGCTAAAAGTGCAATTGTAAAAGCTGTCCACCATAATTTATTTGCTTTACCTTCAACTGGAGCTGCAACATCCAATGTAATATCGTGATAGCTTTTATCCCCAACAATTAAAGGTCTTCTAATAGGTGCTTCGTAATGAGACGACATATTCTAATTTAATTATTATCTTATATTAATATTTTATGCTTCTTTCGTATTTCTAACTTTCACATGGTAAACCACGTTTGGTTTTGTACCAATATGTTCTAGTAAATGATATGCTCTTTTATCTTTAGCTAAACTAGCTACAGTATCTTCTTCTTTATTCACATCTCCAAAAACCATAGCTCCAGTACTACAGGCGTTAGAACAAGCTGTTTCAAACTCGTTAGTATTAACAGGTCTTCCTTCTTTTTTAGCTTTTAAAATTGTTGCTTGCGTCATTTGAATACACATAGAACATTTTTCCATAACTCCACGTGAACGGACAGTAACATCAGGATTTAACACCATTTTACCTAAATCATCGTTCATATTGTAGTCAAATTCACTATTATTAGGATAGTTAAACCAGTTAAATCTACGTACTTTGTATGGACAGTTATTAGAGCAATATCTTGTTCCTACACAACGGTTATAAGCCATTTGATTTTGACCTTGTCGACCGTGTGATGTTGCAGCAACAGGACAAACTGTTTCACAAGGTGCGTGATTACAGTGTTGACACATTACAGGTTGAAAAGCAACAGAAGGATTTTCTGATGGATCTTCTAACTCAGCCATTGTATCTTTATATCCTATAACTCCAGTTCCTGCTTCTTTCTTTTCATTATCGCCAGCAAAATCTTCTTCGTGAGAGTAGTATCTATCAATACGCAACCAGTGCATATCTCTTGATTTTCTAATCTCATCTTTTCCTACAACTGGCACATTATTTTCTGCATGACAAGCAATAACACAAGCTCCACAACCGGTACATGCATTTAAATCTATAGATAAATTAAAATGATGACCTCCAGATCTATCAAATTCAGTCCATAAATCTACTGATGTTGCTTCAACTTCATTATGATCTAAAGAAACCATAGGAACTTTATTCCATTCTTTAGAATCTAAATTATTAAAGTCTTCAATTGTAGTTTCTTTAATAATATCACCTCTACCCATTAAAGTATTATGCAATTGAACACAAGCAAATTCATGTTCACCACCTACCAACTTTAAAGATACATTAGATTGATATTTATTAAAATCTTTATAATATTGGTAAGCATTTTTACCAACTTGCATTTCTTCTTTTAAACCTTGCTTACGTCCGTAACCAAAAGCTAGTCCTAATGAGCCTTTTGCCTGACCTGGCTGTATTAAAACTGGCATTACTTCAGAAACACCGTTTAAAGACATTTCAACATAACTACCATTTAAAGCACCGTTTGCAACGTTATAATTAATTACACCAAGAGCCTCAGCATCTGCTTTAGACATGGTTAAGTAATTATCCCAAGAGGTTCTTGTAATTGGATCTGGAAATTCTTGTAACCAAGGATTATTTGCCATTTGTCCATCACCTAAACCTGTTTTTGTATATAATGAAAGTTCAAATTCACTTCCTTTAATTTTCGCTAATTCAGAACCAGCTGCATCAATATCAACATCGTTTATAACAACCTCCGCATCTTCAGTAGCATCTACAACAAATACACCATCATGCAAAGCTTGATTCCAAGATTTACCTTTTAATATTTCTACATTCCAATATTCTTTAAGAAAATCGTAATAAGTAGAAGCACTACCTATCCAAGCTAACAAAGCATCTTGAAACTGGCGTGTTTTAAACAATGGTTTTATTGTTGGTTGCATTAAACTATATTGTCCTTTTTTAATAACAACATCACCCCAAGATTCTAAATAATGTGGTGTAGCTAATGCATATTGAACTGCGTTTGCAGTTTCATTATCTTGCATAGAAAATGCAACAGATAATTTTACTTTTTTCAATCCTTCAACAAATTCAGCTGAATTAGGTAACGTATAAACAGGATTGGAATTATTAATAATTATTGCTCCAATTTTACCTGCATTCATATCTGAAACTAACTGAGCAACAGCAGTATCATTTCCTTTTCTAACATTTTTTGTATTTACAACATCTATAACCTCACTATTAATAGCTTGGTTTATAGCTAATGCTAATAATTGTGCATTTTTATCTTGTATTCCTGTTACAACAACTGCTTTACTACCTGCTTTTTTAATTTGAGCTGTAGCTTTTAAAATAGTATCGTTTAAAGGACTTGCTTCTCTTGTAGAAATTCCTTTAACTACGGCGTTATATAATTTAATTAATGCTAAATTTTGTTCTGATGGTTTTACCATAAAACGTTTATCTGCATTAGACCCAGTTAAAGTCATATTAGATTCAATCTGTATATGACGAGACATTTTTCCATTAGTAGGAACACGTCCTTTTGCATAAGCAGCTTCAAAACCTCCACCTTGCCAATCTCCTAAGAAATCTGCACCAATAGAAACTATAACATCAGCCTTATCTAAATTATAATCTGGTAAAGCTCTAGATCCGTACATAGCTTCAAAAGCATCTAATGCAGCAGATTCTGAAACAGCATCATAAACTACGTGATTTACATTGCCAAAAGTTTCACCAAAATTACTTAATAACTTTTTTGTTGAAGGACTAGCACAAGTTCCACTAAGTACTGCAATTGGTAAATTAGCAGCTTTAACCTCATTTAACTTAGCTAATATTTGCTTATCTGCATTTTCTGATGAAATAGCAGCTCCATTTTCGTTAAACCTAGATTCTTTTAAACGCAGACTATCATACAATGAAAGCACAGAAGCTTGCACACGTGCATTAGTACTTCCCTTTGCGTCTTTATTTGGTTCAATTTTTATTGGACGTCCTTCTCTAACTTTTACTAAAACATTTGCAAAGTCAAATCCATCTGCCATTGTAGTTGCATAATATTCTGCAACACCAGGAATAATATCATCTGGTTTTATTACATATGGAATTGATTTAACAACTGGACCTTCACAAGCTGCTAAAGAAGCTGCAGCTGTTGTAAATCCAACATATTTTAAAAAGTCTCTACGTGTTGTTGATGAAGATTCTAGATTTTCTTTATCTCCTAAAAATTCGTCAGTAGGAATTTCTTCAACAAACTCGTTTTGCTTTAACGTATCAACAATAGAGCTTTTTGCTTTTAGCTCTTCAACACTTTTCCAGTATTTTTTGTTTGATGCCATTTAGTTTATTTATTTATTATTGAAAGATTGAAAAATTAATAGATTGAAAGATTTCAATTTTTTAATCTTTAAATTTTTAATTAATTTATTAGTAGTGACATTTTCCACATTCTAAACCTCCCATTTGAGCGGCTGTCACTTTTTCTACACCGTACTTTTTAGCTAATTGATCGTGAATATTTTTATAATATCCATTTTCAGTCATATCTACTTCAGTTTCTCTATGACAATCAATACACCATCCCATTGTTAATGGTGAAAATTGGTGCATTTCGTGCATTTCTTCAACTGGACCGTGACATTTTTGACAATCTAAACCAGCAACAGTAACGTGTTGTGAGTGATTGTAATAAGCAAAGTCAGCTAAATTGTGAATTCTAACCCATTCAATTGGTTTTTCTTCATACCCTTCAATGTATTCCATTTTATCTTTATCCCATCCAACTGCATCGTAAATTTTTTGAATTTCATTATCTAAATCTTCTTTTGTGTGACCATCAAATAATGGACCTGTATACTCAGATATTGACTTATGACAATTCATACAAACATTTGCCGTAGGAATTCCAGAAGTTTTACTATGTTTAGCTGATGAGTGACAATATTGACAATCTATTTTATTATCTCCAGCATGAACAGCGTGTGAAAAAGTTATAGGTTGAATTGGTTGATAACCTTCATTTACATCAATTTGCATTAACCATCCAAAAAAGAACCATGCTCCACCTAATAAAACAAAAATTATAGTTAAGAATCTTAAAAACGGATTGAAAAACATTGTTTTCAACATGTTTTCTGTAGACTCTTCTCCTTCTTCTCCTTCTTCTACTTTTTTGTTTGTAGTTACTGCTACAATTAATGAAAGCAATAAAAATGCTAAAATTGTAACACCTAATGTTGGTAAAACACCAAAACCAGGTTTATTAAAAATTTGTTCACTTGAAGCATCTGCAGTTGCTACAACAACTTCTTTCACATCTCCAACCGCAAAATATTTTAATAAATCTTCTAAATCTTGATCAGATAATTGAGGAAAAGGAGTCATTACAGCAGGATTACTCGCCTGAACTTCTTTTGCCAATTTATCTCCAGAAGCAGCTAAAGCATTGTTATCTTTAATCCATGCTTTTAACCATTCATGTTCACGTGTATCTGTAATCTTTAACAATTCCGGACCAATTAATTTACCTTCCATTTTATGGCAGGCAGCACAATTGGTTTTAAAAATTTGTTTACCACGTTCTACACCTGGATCAACTTCTTGAGCAACAGATGCAGTTTCTTTTACTACAGGCTCACCTTTAGTATACTCCAAAATATCTATAATATCCTGATCAGATAAATGTGGATTTGCTACCATTGGCAATTTATTGTTTTCTTCGAAAACCTGAATTGCTAACTTGTCTCCTGATTTAATCATTCCTGGACTATCCTTAATCCAAGAAATTAACCAATCTTGTTCTCTTTTTTCCGTAATACCCTCTAAAGCAGGACCTACTAGTTTTTTATCGAGTTTATGGCACGCGGCACAATTAGCCTTGAAGAGTTTTTCTCCATTAGCTACATCGGCTTGTTGCGCAGATAAACTGAGTGAAAATAATAAAAGGAAAGCAAGACTACTATTGACTAATCTTGATAATGGACTGTGTTGTTTCACACTTTTCATACTTAAAAAAAATCTTTTCTTTCTTGTTTGGTACAATATTTTCATTAAAAAACAATGATAAAAATCATTATTTAATAAATGATTTCACAAAAGTACTATTTAAAAGTAAAACTAAAAATCTAAAAATTGTGTTAAACTTAATTTATACTCATTCTAAATAACAGGCTTATGCTTTTACATGAATTTTGAATACTATAAATTTGAAAAAAATTACAACATGAAGTTTTTAAATAAAATAAAAGGCCTTGGCTTTATAATAACATTTTTTATTACTGGAGCGATATTTGCACAAAGCGAAGCTCAAAAAATTGAAGATTTAATTACCCAAAAAAAAAGCTATAATCAACAAAATAAAAATACTGTAGTTTATAAAATTCAACTATACAATGGTACTGAAAGTGAAGCTTATAAAATAAAAAATAATTTTACAGCTACTTTTCCTGAATATAAAGCTAAAATTATTTACAAACAACCTGAATGGAAAACACAAGTAGGTGATTTTGAAACAAAATTAGAAGCCGATAGAGTTTTATTACTTATTAAAGAAGAATTTGCTGGTGCAATTGTGTTAGAAGATCTTATTTAGTTAAACTACTCTATTTAACCTTTCAAACAATCGCTGTTTTAAACCTGTATAATTAACAACAGTTTCTAAAATTTGCTCTCGTTCATCTTCTTTTGTAACGTTTGCTATAAGAGAACTTATTTTTTCTTCAATTAACACGCGTCGTAAATTATAAATAGCATCGAGTACCATTTTAGAAAGGTCGCTTTCTTTACTTTTAACAATAACATCTTTACGCTCCCAATTACTTAAAACATGCTTTTCATCATCCATTAAAATATTGGTTACTAAACTGGCAATTTCTTGATTAGGGTGATTTACCAAAACATCTATAGAAATACTTTCATTTTGATTTAGTTGATTAATAATATCATAATAAATCTGCTTAAAAAGTTCATTGGTAAATTCTACTTCATCGTCTTGTAAGTTCAAATAAATTTCTTTTGAAACTAAATTTTGAAAATGCTCTTTTTTCAAAGTATGAAAACCTCGCTCTACAGCCTCCTCATCTTCAACAAAATCCACAAAATCAACCTCTTTATTACCATACAATAATAAAATTTTTATAATTTCACGCTCATATTTTTCAAGTTCATTAACCTTGGCTACTTGAGGTGTTTTATCCAGTTGCATCATCTCTGGATACAAAACTTCCATTGGAGGTTCATTAGGATCTGGACGATTTCCGGTATTAAAATTACCCGAAGGCTTTTTAGTTGTTTTTTTTGAAGCTTCTCTTTGTTGTTTGGTATCAATTTGAGCCAATTCATTAAAAAGTACATTTTCAGAAATATCCATTATTCTGGAACATTCTTGTATATAAACTTCTCTTTGAATTCTATCTGGGATTTTTGAAATACTAATAACAATATCTCGAATCAATCCAGCTTTTTTAACAGGATCATTTTTGGCTTCTTCCATTAACAAAGAAACCTTGAAGTTGATAAAATCTTGCGAATTATTTTCTAAATAATCTTTTAATTCTACTTCAGAGACTTTTTTAGCATAACTATCAGGATCATCTCCATTTGGAAACATTAACACCCTAACATTCATACCTTGCTCAAGTATTAGATCAATTCCTCTTATAGAAGCTCTAATTCCTGCAGCATCACCATCAAACAAAATGGTAATATTTTTTGTAAGTCTATTTATTAATCGAATCTGACTTTCTGTTAGCGCCGTTCCAGATGAAGAAACTACATTTTCTATACCGCTTTGATGCAATGTTATTGTATCTGTATAGCCTTCAACTAAATAACAATTATCTTCGCGCGCAATAGTTTTTTTTGCATAGTGAATTCCATATAACACATTGCTTTTATGGTAAATATCACTATCTGGAGAATTTAAATATTTGGCTGCTTTTTTATCGTTTGTTAAAATTCTTCCACCAAAACCCAACACACGCCCACTCATACTATGAATTGGGAACATAACACGACCTTTAAAGCGATCGAATTGCTTATTATTATTTGAATTTTGCGAATCTTGTTTTACAATTGTTAAACCTGTAGATTCTAAATATTTTAAGTTGTATCCTTTATTTAATGCTTCTGAAGTAAAAGCTTCCCACTCGTTTAAAGAATATCCTAATTGAAACTTTTTAATAGTCTCTTTGGTATAACCTCTTTCTTTAAAATAGCTTAAACCAATTGCTTTTCCTTGCGGATCTTCCAATAGGTTTTTATGAAAATAATCACGTGCATATTCTGAAACCAGAAACATACTCTCACGCTCATCAGCTTGTTGCTTTTGCTCGTCGGTTTGTTCGGTCTCATCAATTTCAATATTGTATTTTCTTGCGAGGTAACGAATGGCTTCTGGATACGAATAATGTTCCTGTTCCATTAAAAAAGAAACTACATTACCTCCTTTACCTGTACTAAAATCTTTCCAGATTTGCTTTACAGGCGACACCATAAAAGATGGTGTTCTTTCTTCGGAAAAAGGACTTAACCCTTTAAAATTACTTCCCGATTTTTTTAATTGAACAAATTCACCAATAACCTCCTCTACTCGGGCGGTCTCAAAAACTCTATCTATAGTTTCTCTTGAAATCAATTTTGCTCGTTTTAATTTTATAGAAATAACAAACCTAACAGGTTTTAAAACCTGTTAGGTTTAAATTTTTAACTTACGAAACCGCTTTCAACTTTTTTAATGTTGATTTTCTAATTTTATTTTCAGCGTATTTTTCTGTTACTTTAAGCTCTGTAGCGTCTGTTCCAGGAAGTTCGAACATAGCATCTGTTAAAATAGCTTCACACAGTGAACGTAGACCACGAGCTCCCAACTTATATTCAACTGCTTTATTTACAATATACTGCAATGCTTTTTCATCTATAGAAAAGTCGATACCATCCATTTTAAACAATTTTTGATATTGTTTAATAATTGAATTTTTTGGCTCGGTTAAAATAGATCTTAATGTTTCAGCATCTAAAGGATTCATATATGTTAATGCTGGTAAACGACCAATTATTTCTGGAATTAAACCAAATGATTTTAAATCGCTTGGAATTATATATTGCAGTAAATTAGTTTCATCTACTTTATCAACTTTAATAGAAGCGCTATAACCAACTGCTTGTCTGTTTAAACGTTTTCCTATTAGTTTGTCAATTCCAGAGAAAGCTCCACCAGCAATAAAAAGAATATCTTTTGTATTGACTTCAATAAATTTTTGATCTGGATGTTTTCTACCTCCTTTTGGTGGAACATTTACAACAGCTCCCTCCAATAATTTTAACAATGCTTGTTGCACACCTTCACCAGAAACATCTCTTGTTATTGATGGATTATCTCCTTTTCTGGCAATTTTATCAATTTCATCAATAAAAACAATACCGCGTTCTGCTTTAGCTACATCGTAATCTGCGGCCTGTAACAAACGAGTTAAAATAGTTTCAACATCTTCACCTACATAACCAGCTTCTGTTAAAACCGTAGCATCTACAATACAAAAAGGCACATTTAACATTCTTGCAATTGTACGCGCAATTAATGTTTTACCTGTTCCGGTTTCACCTACTAAAACAATATTACTTTTTTCTATTTCAATATCGTCTTCTTCTTTGGTATTTGGTTGTAGCAATCTTTTATAGTGATTGTAAACTGCTACTGCCATTACACGTTTTGCTTGATCTTGACCAATCATATATTGGTCTATAAATTCCTTTATTTCTAAAGGTTTTTTCACTATCAATTCAGCACTAAGTGCATCAGAAGAATTTCCAGCTATTTCTTCCATTACAATTCCATGTGCTTGTTCAATACATTTGTCACAAATATGCGCATCTAAACCTGCAATCAACAAGTCTGTTTCTGGTTTTTTTCTACCACAAAACGAACACTCTAAAACTTCATCTTTCGCCATACTTTAACTCCGTGTTTTTTTACTTTCTTACTAAAATTTCGTCAATCATTCCATAAGCTTTAGCTTCATCAGCTTTCATCCAGTAATCTCTATCTGAATCTGATGTAACTTTTTCCATAGTTTGTCCAGAATGTTTTGAAATTATTTGATACAATTCGTCTTTTAATTTTAAAATTTCACGTGCTGTAATTTCAATATCACTTGCTTGTCCTTGTGCTCCACCTAAAGGTTGGTGAATCATCACACGAGAATGTGGTAATGCAGAGCGTTTTCCTTTTTCTCCTGCACACATTAAAACTGCACCCATAGAAGCTGCCATTCCTGTACAAATTGTAGCTACTTCTGGTTTAATAAATTGCATAGTATCGTAAATTCCTAAGCCAGCATAAACTCCACCACCTGGAGAATTTATGTAAATTGAGATATCTTTTGAATTATCTACACTTTCTAAAAATAATAATTGTGCTTGTATAATATTTGCAACATTATCATCTATTCCAGTACCTAAAAATATAATTCTATCCATCATTAAACGAGAAAACACATCCATTTGTGCTACGTTCAACTGTCGTTCTTCAATAATATAAGGTGTTACACTACTAACAATCTTATCGTAATATGTGCTACTAATACCTTGTTCTTTAGTCGCAAACTTTTTAAATTCTTTTCCGTAATCCATTTTATAGTTTTATAAAATTATGGGGGTAAAGATAAGAAGTATTCATGAAACATGAAGCCTCTGACTCAAATAGTAAATTTTGAACGACTTTATATAACAGTATTTTAACAGAAAATGATTATTTTTATTAAGTTTATCTCATAAAAACAATCACCTATTGAAATTATAAAACTACTTCCGGTTTTAAAAATTATGCACCTTTACAACATTAGATTAAAAGTTTATTTTTACAATTATTAACCTAACTGTTTAAACTTTCAACATCATTTTTATTTAAAATGGGATTGTTTTTAAGTATATTTGAACTTCAAAAAAATAAATACGCACATGAAATTTATTATTAAAATTAGTTTTCTTTTTTTCGGATTCTGTAACATACTTTTTGCACAAACAAACAATGCTCATTATAATAGTATAGATGTACAGCATTATAAATTAACACTATCCGTTAATGATTCTACCGATGTAATAGACGCAGAAATAGAGGTTTCTATAAAATTTAAAAGATCTTTAGAGCGGTTTGAATTAGACCTAGTTTCAAAAGATTCTACTGGAATTGGAATGCAAGTAGATAGTGTGTATCAAAATAATATTGTTGTAGACTTTAGTCAAAAAGACAATAAACTAGCTATTGAAGCAAAACATGTATTCCCAAGATTACCATATACTTATACCATTAAATATAGTGGAATACCTAAAGATGGTTTAATAATTTCTAAAAATATGTATGGAGATCGTACATTTTTTGGCGATAACTGGCCAAACAGAGCGCACAATTGGTTTCCTTGTGTTGATCATCCTTCAGACAAAGCAACTATTGAGTATTTTATAAAAGCTCCAAACCATTACCAAGTAATTGCCAACGGATATGAAGTTGAAGAAACTAATTTAACTGAAGACTTAAAACAATATCATTACAAAACTAAGGTTCCTTTACCAACAAAAGTTATGGTAATTGGTATTGCAAAATTTGCTGTTCAAAACACTGGAATTACACATAATATCCCTGTTTCTACCTGGGTATATCCACAAACAAAAGCAGCTGGTTTTAACGATTTTGCTATTGCTAAAGACATTTTAGATTTCTTTATTGAAAAAATTGGCGATTATCCATTTCAAAAATTAGCAAACGTGCAATCTAAAACACGTTATGGAGGCATGGAAAATGCCGGAAATATATTTTATTTTGAAAAATCTGTAACAGGAAACCAAGAACATAAAGATTTAATTGCGCACGAAATTGCACACCAATGGTTTGGTAATTCTGCAACAGAAATTGAATGGTCTCACTTATGGTTAAGTGAAGGTTTTGCAACCTACTTTACTAATTTATATATTTTAGAAGCCGATGGAGAAGCTGCTTTTAGAAAACGCTTAACCGATGATCGTGAAAAGATTTTAAACTTTTATAAAACACAACAAACTCCTATTGTAGACACTAAAACAACCGATTATTTAAAATTATTAAACCCAAATTCATATCAAAAAGGAGCTTGGGTTTTACATATGCTAAAGGCTAAAATTGGAGAAGAAAATTTTTGGAAAGGTATAAAGACCTATTACGATTTTTACAAATTTAAAAATGCCTCATCAACAGATTTTAAAAAAGTTATGGCTCAAGTTTCTGGCAAAAATTTAGATACCTTTTTTACACAATGGCTTGAAAAAACAGGTCAACCAAAAATAAAAGCATCTTGGATTCACGGTGGAGACAAATTAAGAATTATGGTTGAACAACTTCAAGAACAAACTTTTGAATTTCCATTAAATCTAGAGATTATTTATTCCGATGGAACTTCAGAAATTAAAACCGTTGAAGTTACTAATCAAAAAGAACCTTTTGTAGTTACAACAAAAGCCTTAGACGTAAAAGAAATTAAATACGACCCCAACGTAAATTTATTGTTTGAAATGGATAATGAATAGTAAATTATACACTTTACAGCTACAATTCAACTTTAAAGAAGGGCAAAAATGTAAGTTTTTCAAAAGTTATAGTGAATAATAGATTGATTTACTTTAAACTATAATTTAAGACTTATATTTGCAAAAACTAAAAAAATGACTTTTTCCGATTTAAATCTAAACCGCTTTTTACTCGACGCCCTTACTGAAATGGGTTTTGAAACACCAACACCTATTCAAGAAAAAGCTTTTAATGTAATAATGAGCAGTAGAGATGTAGTTGGAATTGCACAAACCGGAACCGGAAAAACCTACGCTTATTTATTACCAATTTTAAAACAACTCACCTATTCTGAGCAAAAACATCCACGTATTTTAATTGTAGTGCCAACTAGAGAATTGGTAGTTCAGGTAATACAAGAAATTGAAAATTTAACACCTTATATAAATGTGCGTTTTACCGGTGTTTATGGAGGTACAAATTTAAATAAGCAAAAACAAATTGTGTATCAAGGTCAAGATATTTTAGTTGCAACTCCTGGAAGATTGTTAGATTTAGCCTTGGATGGTATTTTAAAGTTGAAACAAATTCAGAAATTGGTAATTGATGAAGTTGATGAAATGATGAACCTAGGTTTTAGAGCGCAACTAATAACTTTATTAGATTTACTACCTAAAAAAAGACAAAATATTTTATTCTCTGCAACTTTAACTAAAGAAGTGAACAATTTACTCCACGACTTTTTTAAATCGCCTATAAAAATTGAAGTTGCAGCAAGCGGAAGTCCTTTAGATACTATTAAACAATTGGCTTATCCAGTTCCAAATTTTTATACAAAAGTCAACTTTTTAGTGCAATTACTAAAAGATAAAGAGACTTTTAAAAAAGTATTGGTATTTGTAAAAAACAAGAAACAAGCCAATATCTTATTCGAAGAATTAGAAGATTTAATTCCGGGTGATACAAATGTAATTCACTCTAATAAAACCCAAAATTATCGTTTACGAGCAGTAACTAATTTTGAAAAAGGTTTTTTTAATGTACTAATTGCAAGTGATATTATTGCGCGAGGTTTGGATTTCACAGAGGTGAGTCACGTAATTAATTTTAATATTCCTGAAGAACCTGAAAATTATATGCACCGAATTGGTAGAACTGGTAGAGCTGAACAAGAAGGTACTGCTATTTCATTTTTTAATGAAGAAGAAGCTGAATATTTAGGTGAAATTGAATTGTTGATGAATACTGAAATTGATGTTGAAGATTTACCTGAAACCATTGAAATTTCCACTAGATTGATTGATGAAGAACTACCAAAAGTTGAACCAGAAAAAAGCAGTAGAAAAAAGACAATAACAGAACCAAGTGGTGCTGCTTTTCACGAGAAAAAAGAAAAAAATAGCAAGAAAAACCTTGGTGGATCTTATAGACGCGAAATAGCAAAAAAATACAAGAAACCTAAAACTAGAGGTCAGAAACGCAAGTAACAATTATCATTTTTTTAGGCATTCAATTAGCAATAATTATACTAAATATTAGTACTTTTAATTCAAATTTTTAAGTATGCTTTTTGAAACCGAAAAACTAGAAGAAATACGTATTCAAATAGATTTAATTTTAGAAAAAATCTTAGAATATGAGAATAGGTATAAAAACCAAATTTTAGGTGTACATCCAAATTATACGGAAAGTGCTAAAAACTTAATTCACTACTTAGCACTTAGAAGTTTTGATAATGCTGTTTTTCAAGATAAATTAAGTAAAATTGGATTGCCAAATACATCAAGCTCAGAAAGCAGTGTTTTACACAACTTACTTGTTTATAAAACAATCATAAATCATTTATTAAACAACCATAAGGTTGAAAAAACTTCTGGATTTTTAACAAAAAGTGAAAGCAAAAAATTAATAAAAAAACACGTAAATGCTTTATTTGGTAAAATAGATAGAAACCGTAACACGCGTATTTTAGTAACCCAACCTACCATAGCTTCAGAAGATAAAGACTTTGCAAAAAACCTTACAGCTCTAGGAATGGATGCCGCACGAATTAATTGCGCCCACGATTCTGAACCAGTTTGGAGCAAAATTATTGCTAACACAAAACAAGCAAATCCAAATTGTAAAATATTTATGGATTTAGGTGGTCCAAAATTAAGAACTGGCAAAATGAAACCTGGTTACAAAGTAATTCATATAAAACCAAAACGAAACACTTTAGGCCAAGTTATAGTGCCCGCAAAAGTATGGTTAGCACCTTTTGGAATGCTTCCACCAGAAAACGCTGAAGTTGATGCTATTATTCCCGTAAATAAAAAATGGTTGCAAAAAACCCGAAAAGGCTCTTATGTTACTTTTTTAGATTCTAGAGGTAAAAAATGTAAAATCACCATTGAAAGCAAAGAAGGTTATGGAAGATGGGCTTCTTGTTCAGATTCTGCTTTTGTTACTACTGGCACACAATTAACAGTATTTTTAGAGAAAAAATCGACTTCAGAAATACATACCGTTCACGAAATATTGCCCTTAGAAGAAATTATTTTTTTATTTGAAGGCGATACTTTAAAATTAAATAAAGCACCAATTTTAGGAGAACCTACAAAATATGATGAAGCTGGAAATTTAATTGAATACCCACATATTTCGTGCACATTACCTCAACTGTTTTCTGAAGTAAAAAAAGGCGAATTAATTTATTTTGACGATGGTAAAATTGAAGGTATTATAAAAGAAGTTGCTTCAGATTTTTTATTGATAAAAATCACCAATGCCAAAAAAAATGGAAGTAAACTTAAAGCGGATAAAGGAATTAACCTTCCGAATAGCGACTTAGGAATTAATGGCTTAACAGAAAAAGATAAAGAAGACCTAAAATTTGTTGCTAAAAATGCAGATGCTGTAAATTTTTCTTTTGTAAACTCTAAAAACGACGTTGAAGATCTACTAAATGAATTTAAAAAACTGAATGCTGATTTAAGTATTGTATTAAAAATTGAAACCAAAAAAGCCTTTAGAAATTTACCAAGCATTTTATTAAAAGCTATGGAAAATTATCCAATTGGAGTTATGATTGCTCGGGGAGATTTAGCTATTGAAACGGGGTGGAAAAATTTTGCAGTTATTCAAGAAGAGATAATTCATATTTGTGAAGCTGCTCATATACCCGATATTTGGGCAACTCAAGTATTGGAAAATTTAGCAAAAAAAGGAATTCCAACAAGAGCTGAAATTACAGATGCTGCAATGTCTCAACGTGTTTCTTGCGCAATGTTAAATAAAGGTATATATATTGAAAAAGCTGTAAAAATGCTCGATAAAATTTTATGTAAAATGCAATCTATTCAAAATAAAAAAATAGCAATATTGCCTAAATTAGAATTTTCTAAAGAGTTGTAAAAAACATAAAAAAACTCCTTAATTTTTAAAATTTAAGGAGTTTTTAATATTTTTAGATTCCTGTTTTCACAGGAATGATTGTTTTTACTCTATTTGTAAACTTCCTTTACAAATTCTTCGTAATTTAATTCTTTTACTTTAAACGTGATTTTTTCTTTGTAGAAAGCTAATAATTTTTGACTTACTAATTGTTCTTGTAAACGTTTAGCTTCATCTTGATTGCTTAATACACGTTGTACAATATCATCCAATTCTTTTTCTGCTGGATTTAATTGCCCGTATTGTGCCATTTGTGCTTTTACAAAACCTTTTGTAAAGTCTTTTAACTCTTCAAAATCAAGTTTTATATCGTTATCTTTTAATACTTTTCCTTCAATTAATTGGTAACGTAAACCTTTTTCAGATTTTTCATATTCTTCAGAAGCTTGTTCTGGAGAGATTGGTTTTTCACCAGCTACAGCTAACCATTTTTTCAAAAATTCTGCAGGTAAATCGAATTTAGTATTTTCTACTAAATATTCAGTTACTGCATTTAATAATTGTTGATCTGCTTGTGTTTGAAATTGCTTTTCAGCATCTTCTTTTATTTTTTCTCTAAGTTCTTCTTCAGATTTTACAATATCTGGTCCAAAAACTTTATCAAATAATTCTTGATTAACTTCGGCTAATTCAGTTACACTAATTTCTTCAATTGTAAAAGTTAAAGGAATATCTAAACCGTGAATCTCGTCATGACCTACACCTAAAGCACCCATTAATTTATGTTCGTCATCAAACAATCCTTTAGATTGTAATTCAATAACATCACCAACTTTAGCTCCAATAAATTTCTTTTTATTTACTTTTCCTTTTATTGAATCTAATTCTATTGTAGATTTTTTATCAATTCCTTTTTCTTCGTTAGCAAAAGTACCTGCAATATTTACACCTTCTACTACTGTTTCTTGAGGTACAATTTTACCAAAACGTTTTTGGATATTTTCTACTTCTTTATCTAAAAGATCTTTATCTGCAACAATATTGTATTGTGTTATTTTATTTTTTGCATCTAAATCTACATCAAACTCAGGAGCTAAACCTAATTCAAATTCAAATTCATAATCTTCTTTATCCCAGTTAAAATCTTCTTGCATTTTTGGCAATGGATTTCCTAAGATATCTAATTTTTCTTCAACTAAATAGTTGTTTAAAGATTCTTGAAGTAGCTTATTAACCTCGTCTATCATTATAGATTTACCGTATTGCTTTTTTATCATTCCCATTGGCACATGCCCTTTTCTAAATCCTGGAATGTCAGCTTTTTGACGGTAATCTTGTAAAATCTTATCTACTTTCTCTTGGTAATCAGCAGCTGAAATTTCAACCTTTACTACTGCATTTAATGCATCAACACTTTCTTTTGTAATATTCATTTTATGTTGTTTTTATCTTAAAATCATTCAAAATTGGGTGCAAAAGTACTACTTTTTGCGTACTTGACAAATATTTAACCTGTTCAAATTCAACTATTTTTGTTTATCTTCTTCTAAAAAAGAATACAATACCGATTGGAATATAGATAGTAGTACACTAAATAATAATGCAATCCAAAATCCTGAAACTGAAAATCCACTAACAAAATAATCTGCTAGTAAAATAATTACTGCATTTATTACCAATAAAAAGAGTCCGAGTGTTACAATGGTAGCGGGTAAAGTAAAAAATATTAATAATGGTTTTACTGTTACTCTTAAAATTCCTAAAACTACGGCTACAATAATTGCACTTGTATAGCTAGCAATTGCTACGCCTGGTAAAAAGCTAGCTAAAATAATTACGGCTATAGCTGTTAATAAAATTCTTAAAATTAATTTCATGTATATATTTTTTATATCTTAAATCTGTCTATAACTATGCCAAATTTATTTTTTGTTTAAAAACGTGACAACTTCGCTATAAAACTGCGTCGGATTTTCTGCGTGAAGCCAATGCCCTGCATTTTTGACAGTTACAATTTTTGAATTTGGAAAATGCGCTGCTATTAATCCCTCTTCATTTTTTGTAATATAATCAGATTTTTCTCCTTTTAAAAATAATGTTTCTCCATTAAATTCTGTAAATGAAGGCAATGCTGCTCCAACTTCATTATTGTTTTCGGTTAAACTTTCTAAATTAAACCTATATGCCAATTGCTCTTTTGTTTTTCTATAGACATTTTTAAGTAAAAATTGAAGTATTCCGGGATCTTTAATATAAATTTTTAAAGTTTCTGCTACTTTATTTCTTGTATTTTGTATTTCGAAATTTATAACGTTTAATGCGGCTAAAATTTGTTGGTGATGCGGCTTGTAATATCTAGGACTAATATCTGCAATTATTAATTTATCTACATAATCAGGAAAAGTAACTGCAAAAAGCATAGCTGTTTTTCCTCCCATTGAATGTCCTAAAATTACTACTTTTTCTAAATTATAATGTTGTATATATTTAAATAAATCTTCAACGAGCAACTCATAATCAAAATCATAGGTATGAAAACTACGTCCATGATTACGTTGATCTATTAAATGAACTTGGTAATTTTCTGCAAATTTATTCCCTAAAGATTTCCAATTATCACCCATTCCAAAATACCCATGTAAAATAAGCAATGGTGTTCCGGTACCTAAAATTTTTGAATGTAGAATCATTTTTGTTAAATCGTTTAATTGTTGGCATTGGTATTTAATTTTCTCAATTTTTAATCTTAAATTTTGAGATTGCCATAACTATTTTATACTATTTTAGCTTCTACTACGCTCAGCCGCGGTCAAAGTATTAGCTCTTTAACTTCTCCCCTTTTTCTAACTTTTAAACTTTTAACTTATATTTATACATATTCACCACATTTTCTAATCCCAAATAAAGAGATTCTGTAATTAATGCGTGCCCAATAGAAACTTCTAAAAGATTTGGAATATTTTCTGCAAAAAACTTAATATTATTTAAACTTAAATCGTGTCCGGCATTAATTCCTAAACCAAGTTCTGTAGCTAATTCTGCACTTTTTGTGTATGGAATTATAGCATCTTTGTTTCCCAAGGCATATTGCGTTGCAAAATCTTCGGTATACAATTCAATTCTATCTGCTCCAGTTTTTGCTGCAGCTTCTATCAGTTTAAAATCTGTATCAATAAAAACTGACGTTCTTATTCCTTTAGACTTAAATTCGGTAATAACTTCTTGTAAAAAAGCTTGATGGGTAATTGTATCCCAACCAGCGTTTGAAGTAACTGCATCAACAGCATCTGGCACCAAAGTAACTTGTGTTGGACGAATTGCAAGCACCATATCCATAAATTTCTTAATTGGATTTCCTTCAATATTAAATTCGGTAGTTACAATTTCTTTTAAATCATACGCATCTTTATAACGAATATGACGTTCATCTGGCCTTGGGTGAATGGTAATCCCCTCTGCTCCAAAATCTTGAATATCAGATGATACTTTTACTACATTTGGAAAATCTCCACCTCTAGAATTACGTAAAGTTGCAATTTTATTTACGTTTACACTTAATTTTGTCATTGCTAAAATTTTTAAAAATTAAAAAGCGAAGCAAATTTACAAACTAATACCTAATTTAACCTTAAAATATTACATATAAATGGTTTCTTTTACTTTTATAACAATTAAAAACAGTACGCTAACATGTATATATTTATTAATTTTAAGAGCTTTTAGTAAAAAAACAAATCTATTTATTTACATATTTTTTAAAATTAAATTAGCTTAAGCTTACGTTTTGGATTTATTTTTGATTTATTTGTACTATAATAGTGAACAATATGGAAACCGCCCCTTTTATACTTAAAAAATTTAAACCTTTTACCAGCAATAGTTCGGTAAAAGCTATAAAATTATTTTTTAAAGAAACTGCATTTTCCCATTTTCCTGTTGTAGAAGACGCTAAGCTTTTAGGTTTAATTTCAAAAATTGATATTGATGAAATTAATGACGATGAAAAAAACTTAGAAGACTTTAGCTATTTAATTAAATTATTTTTCACACTCCAATCTGAAAATTTATTAGAATTAATTAAAGCTTTTGCTGCTAACGAAACTAATTTAGTTCCTGTAATTAAAGACGACCACACTTATTTAGGTTATTTAGATTTAATTGACATTTTACACGTTTATAACGAAACGCCTTTTTTAAATAATGAAGGTGTTGTATTGCAATTAGAAAAGGAAATTTTAGATTTTTCGTTTAGTCAAGTATGTCAAATTGTAGAAACTAATAACGGGAAAATATCTGGGTTATTTATTTCGGAAACTTCAGGTGCTATTGTTAAAATTACACTTAAATTTAGTGCTCGAGATATTAACGAAATTATACAAGCTTTTAGACGCTATAATTACACCGTTTTATCAAAACATAAAGAAGATTTTTATTTAGAAGAGCTTAAAGAAAGGTCTGATTACTTACAAAAATACTTAAACATTTAAGAATGAAAGTAGCAATTTACGGTCAGTATTTTAAAATTGAAGATAGTGCTTATGTAGAGAATTTATTTCAAATATTAACCTCTAACAATATAGATTTTGTAATTGAATTAAAATATTACAAATCCCTTAAAAAACATCTGAACATAAAAAAGTATAAAACTTTTACATCTTATAAAGAATTAGATAACACATTTAATTTTATGTTTACCATTGGTGGAGATGGAACAATTTTAAGAGCTGTTACTTTTATAAGAGCCTCAAATATTCCAATTGTAGGTATAAATACAGGTAGATTAGGGTTTTTGGCAACCGTACAAAAAGAAAATATCTTAAATGCGGTAAATTTACTTCTAAAAAAAGAGTACAAATTAAAAGAACGTTCTCTATTAAGCATTACAACATATCCAGAGGTAGATGGTTTAAACACGTTAAATTTTGCTTTAAATGAAGTTTCAGTAAACAGAAAAAATACCGCTTCTATGATTACTATTAAAACGTATTTAGATGATGAATTTTTAAACTCTTATTGGGCTGACGGATTAATTATTGCAACACCGACAGGTTCTACTGGATATTCATTAAGTTGTGGAGGACCTATTATAACACCGCAAGCCAAAAGTTTTGTACTTACACCAATTGCACCACACAATTTAAATGCAAGACCATTAGTTATACCAGATGATACAAAAATAACATTTACTGTAAGCGGAAGAGAAGATCATTTCTTTTTATCTTTAGATTCTAGAATTAAAACCATAGACAACAATACCGAAATAACGGTTAAAAAATCAGATTTTAACTTAAAAGTGGTACAATTTAAAGATCAAACATTTATAAAAACACTAAGAGAGAAGTTACTTTGGGGACAAGATACTAGGAATTAATTCTTCTATGTATACCTAATTGGCATCTAAAAAATTATTTCTAAAAACTTTAAGACATTAAACACTCGTTTTTAGCGAATAAATATTATTAATATTTAAAAAAGAAATTTAAATTTTTTACCAAAATTAGAGAATACTCTACACTTTATCAGCTAATTAACCTTATATACACAAACCTTTCCTTTATTTTTAAAGGTGACTTAATAACGACTAAAAATTACATTTAATATTAAAAATAAAAAATATACAATGTATGTTTTTTTATTGAGTCAATTATTATTTCTAAAGTAGGCTTTAAACTTCAACAATATTTTCAGATATAAACAGTTTATCAAAAAAGACATTGTTAAACTTCTATAAGCAAGTATATTTATTTATATTTGCTCGCTATTTTATATTATGAAAAATAATATTTTACTTATTGCATTTATCTGTATCACAACAACTTCCATTTCACAAATTCATGAAATTGGAATAATGGTTGGTGGTAGTAACTATATTGGAGATATTGGAAAAGAAAATTATATTAACCCCAACAGTTTAATGGGAGGGTTAATTTATAAATGGAATAAAAACCCACGCCTTTCTTTTAGAGGTACTTTTACCTTTGCACAAATAGAAGCAGATGACAAAAACTCATCTAATCTGGCACGTTATAATAGAGGTATTAAATTTACAAACAGCATAAAGGAACTAGCTATTGGGTTAGAATTTAATTACTTCGAATACAATTTAGATGATTTTAGAAAAACAAGCACTCCATATTTATTATTTGAAATTGCTGCTTTTAATTATAAAACAATAGTTGGCGGAACCGATAGTTCTAATTATGAATACGAAGCAAACACATCTTTTGCTGTTCCTTTTGGTGTAGGTTATAAAACCAAATTATTTGGAGATTTTGCAATAGCAATAGAACTAAGAGCTCGTTATACTTTTGTAGATGATATAGATTATAATAATTATGAAATAAAAGCATTACAATTTGGAAATCCAGATAGTAATGATTGGTATATTTTTAGTGGTATTAACCTAGTTTATACTTTTGGAAGACCACCTTGTTACGCAACACCCTATTAATGGAAGCATTAAAAAATAATATCTTAAAAAATCAAGTCCCAAAACATGTAGCCATAATAATGGATGGTAATGGTAGATGGGCTAAACTTAAAAATAAACCGCGCGTTTTTGGACATAAAAATGGCGTAAACTCTGTACGTGAAACCATAGAAGCATGTGGAGAAATAGGTGTTAAGTATTTAACGTTATACGCCTTTTCTACAGAAAACTGGAAACGTCCAAAATTAGAAGTAAAAACATTAATGGCTTTATTGGTTTCTTCACTTAAAAAAGAATTAAAAATACTTCAAAAAAACAATATTAAATTAAATACCATTGGTAATCTTCATGATTTACCAGAAAGTGCTCAAAAAGAGCTAACTGAAGTAATAGATAAAACCAAAAACAACACAGCTTTAACCTTAACACTAGCGTTAAGCTATGGATCAAGAGATGAAATTGTTAATGTTATCAGAAATATATCAAAAAAAGTTGTTAATAATAAGCTTCAACTTGAAGAAATTGATGAAAATATTATAAATAATCATTTATATACGTTTTCTTTGCCTAATGTTGATTTTTTAATTCGTACAAGCGGAGAAAAAAGAATCAGCAATTTTTTATTGTGGCAAATAGCGTATGCCGAATTGTACTTTACAAATACACTTTGGCCAGATTTTAAAAAAGAAAATCTGTTTAATGCAATTTTAGAGTATCAAAATAGAGAACGAAGGTTTGGAAAAACCAGTGAACAAATTATAAAAATAAATGAATAATTTAAAAATAGCCCTTTTACTTTTTACCGTTATTTTAAGTTTTAATTCGCTAAATGCGCAAGAAGAACAAACCAATAACAACAAAAATGTTGATATAAAAAATAGTGAAATTGCAAATGACACTATTAAAAAAGACTCAGTTTTGCCAACTGTATCAAATGCAAAATTTATTAAAGATAGTTCTTACGAACTTGGAGGAATAACAGTAAAAGGCCTTCAAAAATTTGAAGAGCAAACCGTAAAAGTATTCACTGGATTAAAAGTTGGTCAAGAAATTAAACTTCCTGGAGACAAATTAACAAGCGCCATAAAAAAACTATACGAAACAAAGCAATTTAGTAATGTAGAAGTATACGTTGCAAAAATAGATGGTACTACTGTTTATTTAGAGTTTGAAGTTGAAGAACTACCACAACTAAACAACATTACAATTACAGGTGTAAAAACTAGTAAAGCAAAAGAACTTCAAAAAGATGCCGAGTTAAAAAGAGGTGCTATGGTAACAGATAACTTATTAGTTACCACTACAAATTATTTTAAAAAGAAATACCAAGAAAAAGGATTTTTAAAAACCAAAGTTTCTTTAGATACAAAAAAAGACACTTCTGATGTAAACATAGTTAATATGTTAGTGCATATTGATAAGGGTGAAAAAGTAAAAATTAAGAACATTAATTTTGAAGGCAATGAAGCTTTAAGTGATAAGAAACTTAGAAAAGCAATGAAAAATACCAAAAAGAAAATGCTTGGTAGATTTTGGAAAGGTTCTAAATATATAGATGCTGATTTTAATGAAGACTTAGAAAACATTATAACTACATACAGCGAAAGAGGACATAGAGATGCAAGAATTTTAGACCACTCACTTACTTGGAACGACGACAATACATTAAACTTAAACCTTAAAATTGAAGAAGGTAAAAAATATATTTTTGGTGATATTAAATTTATTGGAAACAGTAAATATACAGATGAACAATTACAACGAGTTTTAAGAATTGAAAAAGGAGATACCTACAACGGTAAGTTATTAAAAGAACGTGTTACAGGTGATGGCTCTCCAGACTCTCAAGATATTGCTACAGAGTACCAAAACAACGGATATTTATTTTCGCGTGTAATGCCGGTTGAAACAAGAGTAAATAACGATTCTATTGATGTAGAAATTAGAATTTACGAAGATCAAATTACCAAAATTAATAAAGTAACAGTAAACGGTAATGACAGAACAAACGACCACGTAATTTATAGAGAAATAAGCACAAAACCAGGATATTTATACAGTAAAGCTGATATTATTAGAACCATTAGAGAAATTGGCCAATTAGGCTTTTTTGATGCTGAAGCAATTACTCCAGATATTTCTCCAAACCATACAGACAAAACTGTAGATATAGATTATACAGTTGCCGAAAAAGGTTCTAGTCAAATAGAATTACAAGGTGGTTACGGTGGTGGCTCTTTTATTGGAACCTTAGGACTTTCATTCAATAACTTTTCAACACGTAATATTTTCAATAAAAAAGCATATAAACCGCTTCCAATGGGAGACGGGCAAACACTATCTTTACGTTTACAAAAAAGTAGATACTACACAACATCTAGTTTTTCTTTTACAGAGCCTTGGCTAGGTGGTAAAAAACCGAGATCATTATCTTTTTCTGTGTATAATTCTAAACAATTTAGATACGATTACTACTCTAACGATGTTGATAAAGATCAACGTTTAAACATAGTTGGTGCAACTGTAGGTTTAGGACAACGTTTAAAATGGCCTGATGATTATTTTACACTATCGCAAAGTATTAGTTACCAACTATACGACCTTAAAGATTACGGAATGAGTATTGGTAACCTAACTTTAAGTAATGGTAATTTAAATAATTTAGCCTATAATATTACGCTTGGAAGAAATTCTGCAGGACCAAACCCAATATTTCCAAAAGGAGGTTCAGAATTTGCCATAGGAGCAAAACTTACAATTCCATACTCTTTATTAAACGATAAAGATTACGACTCTATGGAATTAGCAGAAAAATATAAATGGTTAGAATACTACAAAGCCTTTTTTAAAGGAAAATGGTACACCTCTTTAACTAAAGATGTTGTATTAATGTCTAATATAGAATTTGGATTTTTAGGAAACTACAACGATGAAGTTGGAGATTCTCCTTTTGAACGTTATTTTGTTGGTGGAGACGGTATGGCATCATACCAATTAGATGGTAGAGAAACCATTGCCTTAAGAGGTTATGAAAACGGACAACTATCTTCAATTGCAGGAGGAACCATCTACAATAAGTTCCAAATGGAAGTTAGATACCCAATTACACTAAAACCTTCTGCATCTATCTATGCTTTAGGATTTTTAGAAGCAGGTAACTCTTACGATGGCTTTAAAGAATTTAACCCTTTCCAATTAAAAAGATCTGCAGGTGTAGGTTTAAGAATCTTTATGCCAGCCTTTGGATTGCTTGGTATTGATTTTGCACACGGTTTCGATCCACTACCTGGTGGAACAGAAAAATCAGGTTGGCAAACACACTTTATAATAGGACAACAATTCTAATGTAAAACTCTTATATTTGTAAATGAAACGAGCCACTCAAAAAAATTATTCGTATGAGATAATAACAAATAACGAACAACATGTGACCGTTAAAAAAGGTTATATAGGTACATGAATTATAAATTGGCACGGTTTTTTCTAAATACATATTAGTTATGACAAAAAAAGTTCTTTTATTTGCATTTTTAATTATAGGGTTTTCGGCAATTGCGCAAAAAGCTCAAAGGATTGGTTATATAGATATGGAATATATTTTAGAAAATATTCCAGAATATAATGAAGCACAATCTAAATTAAATTCTAAAGCCTTAACATGGCAACAGAATATTGAAAAACAACAACAAGAAATTGAAGCTTTAAAAGATGAATTAAATATTGAAAAAGCTTTAATGACTAAAGAATTAATTTTAGATAAAGAAGAAGATATACAAATTAAAACTTTAGAATTAAAAAAATTACAAGACTCTTATTTTGGAGTTGAAGGAGATTTATTTTTATTAAGACAACAATTGGTACAACCAATTCAAGATTTAGTTTACAATGCAATACAAGATATTGCAGTAAAAAGAAAATTTGATTTTGTTTTAGATAAATCAACAGATTTAGTAATGTTATATACAAATAAAGAATACGACATTAGTGAGTTGGTAATAAACAGTATTACTAGAGAGAAAAAAATAGAAGCTGCTAAAGAAAAACAACAAGGTATTAACAGTACTATTGTAAACTCTGAAAGTGATAACCAAGAAGTTACAGAAACTGAAAAAAAATTAACCGAAAAAGAAGCTAAAAAAGCAGCATTACAACAAAAAATAGAAGAAAAAAGAGCTTTACAATTACAAAAAAGAGAAGAACTAAAAAAAGCTATTGAAGCTAAAAGATTACAAAGAATACAAGCTATAGAAAACGCAAAAAAAGCGAAAGAACAAGAAAACAAAGAAAATTAATTTAAACAACAAGAATAAAATGAAACAATTTAGAACTTTATTATTAATTGCAGTAATTACTTTAGGGTTTAACTCGGTTCAAGCCCAAACTAAAGTAGGACACATAAGCACAGATTTATTATTAAGTCTTATGCCAGAAACTAAAACTTTAAATGCAGATTTAGAAAAATTAAGTAAAACATACGAATCTGAGTTAAAAGCAGAAAATGATAAACTTGAAGCTAAATTAAAAAAATATGAAGCTGAAGTAGCTTCTCAAACTGACGAAGTAAATCAACAAAGAAGTGTAGAAGTTCAACAAGATAGACAAAACTTATACCAAGCTTCTCAAATTGCACAACAAGATATTGCTAAAAAAAGAGATGATAAATTAAAACCAATTCTAGAAAAAGCTAGAAAAGCAATTGAAGATGTTGCCAAAGAACAAGGGTTTACTTATGTTTTAGATGCTTCTAGTATTATTGTTGCTAATGGTACAGATTTATTACCTGCAGTAAAAGCTAAATTAGGTATTCAATAAAAAATCACCTATAAATTAATAGGCTGTCTAGAAAGATTTGAAATACGTCATTCTGAACCTGGTTCAGAAACTCATTATACTGAGACCTGAATACATACAGGCAGACGAAAATTTCACTTTTTAGACAGCTTTTTTGTACATTTAGAATTCATTTCATCTAAAAGATTTTTAATGTGAATAAACAACCTATTGGCTTATTTGATTCGGGTATTGGTGGCACTTCAATTTGGAAAGAAGTTGTAACCTTATTGCCCTATGAAAATACTATTTATATAGCCGATAGTAAAAATGCTCCTTATGGAGAAAAACCTTCTGAAAAAATTATTGCTTTAGCTATAAAAAATACAGAACTACTTATTTCTAAAGGCTGTAAGCTAATTATTATTGCTTGTAACACTGCAACTACAAATGCTATAGATTATTTAAGAAAACACTATAATATTCCATTTATAGGCATAGAACCTGCTATAAAGCCAGCTGCTTTGTATAGCAAAACTGGTGCTATTGGTATCTTAGCTACAAAAGGAACTTTATCTAGTAAATTATTTGAAAAAACAGCAAAAGAATATACTAGTAAATTAAACATAATAGAACAGGAAGGCTCTGGTTTAGTTCCATTAATTGAAGCTGGTAAATTAAATGCACCAGAAATTATTCAATTACTTGAAACCTATTTAAAACCCATGCTTAAATTTAATATAGACCATTTAGTTTTAGGCTGTACACATTACCCTTACTTAATTCCAGAAATAAAAAAAATAATTGGGTCTAACGTAAACATTATAGATTCTGGAAAAGCCGTTGCTAAACAAACAAAAGCAGTATTAAATAAAAACAACTTATTAAATACAAATTCTACAGCACCGACACATCTTTTCTATACAAATGGAAATAAAACTATACTAGCTAAATTTACCCAGGTAAACACAATTACTTCATTTTAATATTGTCAATTAAAGTCTAATATCTTTAATTTATTTTATAAAGTTATAAACTTTTTTGTAAAATTAGGTTTAATAAAAACTATAAAACCTACTATTATTTCCTCTTCTTCGTTGCCTTAATTCAAAGAAATCAAAAGAAATAAATATTTCAAAATAATTATACGGCATACCTGTTAATTTTTTACTACTTATTTCAAAAGAATAATTAGCACCAATTTCCATTTGATCTAGAAAAATACTTGCTGATGTACCAAAAGATGTTAATGAAGCGCCTTCATAATTATTAACATGTTGATTTATACCCAGTGAAAAATCATCAAAAATAGCTTCTTGGTAGAAATCAAACCTAGATTTTATACCTTGTTTAGTCATTGACCCATACAAAAACAAAAATGAATTTCTCGGTAAAAAATCTCTTCTAAACGGATTTAAATCTATTTCGTAACCAGCTTGTAAAGAAATTAAAAGTTCTTTATTATCATCGGCTTCATCATTTAAAGAAATATTGGGCTGGTTTAAATGTTTTAGATTTAATCCAAAAAACATATTTCTACTATTGTGTATATGTGCACCTGCTCCTAAATCAAAAAAACTTACCCTATTATTTGCATTTACAGGATCTATGGAAAAACCTGAAATATTACCTGTTAAAATATTAATCTGATCTTCAAAAACTAATGACGAAAAGTCTAATTTATTATTTCCATATCCTAAAGAAAGTGATGTATTTAAAACCCACTCATAGGTTAAATTAGTTTTATAGATATAGTGCAAATTAGCTTGAGTACCTGTATATCCAAGTGATGAAATTTTAAAAAGGTTTACATCTAAAGCTAATGAAAAGTTATAATCTTCAAAAAAGGTTGAACCAAAAGCATAGCTATTTTCTATATTACTATCGTTATTTAAAACTTTTTGAGTTCCATATGAAACCCCTACATGTGGCACTTCATCAAAACCATAAAAACTAGGGTTTAAACTTCCTAATAGTTTATTTTGATTTGAGTATATATATTCTTGACTATACATAGTTGTACTAATATAGAAGATAGCTATAATACTGTATATATATTTATTCATCATTAGTGTCTTTATTATTTATTTAAGAAATAATTATTGTATTATTAAGAATCTAACACTCTTTTCAATAACCTTGTTATCTAACGTTTTAGCAACTATATAACACCTATAATTACCGTTTTTAGGTTCCGAATTTACCGGTTCAATACCATCCCACCCCCAATTAGCATCGTTTTGAAGAGCTGTTGCATCATCTGATGTAAACTCATAAGCTAGGTTCCCCCAACTATCATAAACATACATTGATATTTCTGTAATACCTCTAAACAATGGTCTGTACATATCATTTACTCCATCACCATTTGGTGAAAATACAGTTGGTAATATTACCGATGCACCTTTACCTACAATAATAGTTTTGGTTATAGATGTGGCACAGCCAGCACTGTTATAAAGTGTAAGGGTAACATCATAAATTCCGTCTGTTGTATATGTATGGAAAACAGTTTCTATATTTTCATCATTTTCATTTGGAACTAAATCATCTGGATAATAAAATGTTTTAAACGGCGTATTATCATCAAAATCCCATTCTACGTACGTATAAACATTAGGGTTATAAATTGTTGAATTTGCAAAATTTAAATTTGTAAACTCAATACTTGAATTAACTTCATAGTACCCAAAGTTTTCAAATTCAATAGAAGTAAATTCAAAATTAGGTTCCATTGTTTCTAAGGTAATATCTCTAGAAAGCGAACATCCATCTGAGTTAGTTACGGTTACAACTCCTGTAGTTACAAGTCCTGCACTAATTTGAAGCTCATAGAAATTATTTCCAAGGTCTTCTACTGTAACTGCAGCGCCATTATACGTAAATATAAGGTCTGAATCTTTAGAAGTTACTTCCATTAAAATTACGCCTGTTTCTCCACTACATAAATCTTGATCAAACACTAAATTTTCGATTGCAAATTCACTACCATTTTCAATAGTAAATGTAAATGGTTCTGTTTCACAACCTCCGCTATCTGTTACTGTAACTCTATACAAACCTGCTTCTAAATCGCAAATATTATAGTAGTTATTATTTTTAGGTGTTATTGATTTCCAAACCTGATTTTGAGGGTTTTTATATTCTAATAAGAAAGAGGTATAAATTCCTGTTCCTCCTACATAATCTAAATTAGCACAGCCTAAAGTAGCATCACAGCCTGTTATATCTGTAATACTTAACAATTCAACATATAAAGGTTCTAAAGATTCAATTGTAAAGGTTTCAGATTGTGCGTTACAACCTAAAGCATCTTTAACTGTAATAGTATAACTTCCAGGCTCAAGACCAGTAATAGTTGTTTGGTTTTGTTTAAATCCGTTTGGACCTTCCCAAGATACATTATAGAATGGTTGTCCGCTTGCATCAATATAAGGAACACCTCCAAAAATTTCAACGCTTATCTCTGCATCTGTACCAGTACAAGATATTTGAGTTACCGAGCTATTTATTGAAATAGGCGAAGAAACTTCTATTGTACCTGTTTTAATTGCTCCACAATTATCATATACCAACTCATAATCGTAAACACCTGTTTCAGTTGCTTGTCCACTTATGGTTACTATCATTCCTGTGGTAGTTGTAGTTTTTGTATAACTTACTCCATTTGGTAAGCCAGCAACAGTAATAATACTTGGATCTGGAATAGTTCCTGTAATAGTATAAACAATATCTTCTATTGAATTGTTAAACGAACATAAAGTTTGATTTTCTGAACCACTATTTGTAGCCAACACAGCATTTACAGCTGCATATAAATTTTCAATTTGAATTGGTAAAATTGCACTACAATTTGAATTTCCTATCGTTTGAATTTCAAAATTAAAGGTTCCTGTACTTAATGGTGCACCTGTTAATTCCCATAAACCTGTACTTGCATTAATTTCTGTTGCTGTTATATAACTTGGCAATAAACTTAAATCTATTGTTGTACCAATAGGACTAACAGTAAACTGAATTGGCTCTATAGATTGATTTTGACATACAGATTGTGTTATTACACCAGAACCTGCCACTAATGTAATTTCTGGAGTCTCTTCAATAGTTAATTTAAACGTTGTTGAAGTACTTCCACATAAGCTATTAACAGTTATTTCAAAAGTAGTTTCTGGTAATGCATTAGTTGGTGTACCAGAAATAATTAATTCACCATCTTTTACAATATAATTAATTCCTGTTGGTAAAGGAGTTGTAAATGTTACATCTGACTGTAATACACTTAAAGGTAATTTATACCTTAAAGTTTCTATAGGAGATCCTACACAAATAACTTGATTTATAGCACCGCTACTTAAATTTATATATGCATTATCTTCTACTACGATACTTCCTTCAATTACTTCACTACAGTTAGAATCTGATGAAATACTATAATTATAAGTTCCTACAAGTGTTGGTGTACCAGAAATAATAGCACTTCCAGTAGCTGGATCTGCATTAAATGAAACTCCAGGAGGTAAAACACCATTAAGTTGTAGTGTTAAACCAGCTGTACCTTGGTACTGAATAGTACTTGTTAAACTACTATTTACACAAACAACTTCATCTGTACTTCCATTTGTTAATGCTAGACTATCTGGAGCTGTAATAGCTATAACTCCTGTTGTAGAAGTACTTGAACATGTTCCTTGTGTTTCTATAGAATAAGTATAATCACCAACTGCTGCATTGTTTGTTCCAGAAATAGTTACAATACCACTGTCTATATTCCATATTATTCCAGAAGGTAGTCCTGTAACGTTTACACCTGTTGCACCACCACTCAATTCAAATAATATTGGGACAATGGATTCACTAGGACAAACCGCTTGGTTTACAATAGCTTCATTAAGTGCAGTTATTTTATTATTTTCATTAATATCAATAGAACCGCTAAATGTTGAATTACAAGAAGCAGAAAGTCCAGATGAAACAACTGTATAAGTATAGTTACCAGTTACTGTTGGCGTTCCAGAAATAGTTAATACATTCCCTGTAAATGAACTAGTAACTCCAGAAGGTAAACCTTCAACATAAGCATTTGTTGCATCTCCTTGAATATTAAAACTAATATTTGAAATAGTTTCGCCTTCACAAATTGTTTGGTAAATTTCAGCTCCAGCAACTGGGTATACACTTGAATCTGTAACTGAAACTACTGCTGAAGTAGGTTCTAAAAGTGTTGGAGGATTACAATTTGTACTTCCACTATCTTCAACATTAATCAATTGAATATCAAAACTACCCGCAATATCTGTTGAAACAGTTATTACAGCACTATCACTATTGCTAATAGTAGAAACTGTATTAGTTATTCCATTAATAGTATACGTAAATGTATAAGGAGCAATACCGTTTGCACCAGTAAATATAATACTAGGTGCTGTTTCATCTTTACAAATTTCAAATGTATTAAGACCTGTTATAGTTGCTGTAATTGCAGGTTTAAGAGTTACATTTATCTGAGCTGTACTTGAACAACCATCTGTTAATGTTCCAACAACATACAATGTTTGATTAGCGGTTGGACTATAAGTATAAACATCAGTTGTTGCTAATGAAATTGGTACTCCAGCTGAATTTAACTGATACCATTCGTAACTATCAGCTCCAGTTGCAGTAAGCGAAATTTCACTTCCTTCACAAACTTCAATAGTATCTAATCCGTTTTCAATAAGAACTACTGGTAAATTAGTATTTACAACTATTTCACCTGATATTGGTGTAGCACAACCTGTTGAAGCTTCTATGCTATATGAGAACGTACCACCTTCCGTTGGTATTCCTGATAAAATACCTGTTTCAGTATCAAAAGTAACTCCTTCTGGTAATGTACCATACAATACTAATGATGCAGCTGCTGCTGTTGATGGAACCGTGGTTATATTATAAGTAATCGCATCAATTGCTGTATCAATACATACTGTTTGATTTGGTGTTCCAGAAACTACACTTATTTCATTTTCTGTAATCGTAATTGTTCCAGTTTCAATTGCTTGGTTACAACTATTATCTGTAGAAAATGTTTCTACAGTGTATGTAAACACTCCGGTTTCAGTTGGTGTTCCTGAAATTATAACACTTGAACCACTAACAGTATAGCTTATTCCTGCTGGAGCATTTGGAGAGAATACAACTGTTGCACCTGTTGCACCACCTTCTAAATTATAAGTGATATTAGTTATTGGTGTATTATTACAAACTAATTGATTATCTGAATCTGGTATTTGTAAGTTTAATTTACCCGTTTCATTAATTGTTAATGTTCCAGGGAATGTGGCATCACAACCTATTAAAGACCCAGAAACTACAACTGTATAATCAAAAGTACCTGCTTCAGTTGGTGTTCCACTAATAGTTAAAATACCAGTAGTACTATCGTACTCACTAGTTACTCCATTAGGTAAATCATCGACATATGCATCTTGAGGTGAACCATTTATTTCAAAAATCACATCTACAATTGGCTCATTTTCACATACTTTCTGATTTACTTCAGTTAAATTTAATGGTTCAATACCAGCATCTAATATTTTAATAAATGCTTGATTTGGAGCTACAATATCTTCATTATAACAACCTTTATCATCAGAAACACTTAACAAAGTTACCGTAAATGAACCCGCTGTTGATGTTGGTAATTCTGGAACTAAATCAGCTTCATTTCCAGTTGATGTAACACTTCCTATTATTGGTGTGCTTAATAAATCTGAGCTTATTTCATAAGTAAATGTATAAGGTGCTGTTCCGTTGGCTCCAACAAATGTTATAGTTGGTGCTGTTGCATCTTTACATAGTTCAAAATCGTATGGCGTTTTAATTGTTCCAGTAATAGCTGGCGCAATAGTTACAGTTATTTCATCTGTATTTTCACATCCAAAAGAATCTGTTCCTGTTACTGTGTATGTAGTAGATATGGTAGGTGTAAATGGTACTCCATCTACTACTCCATTACTCCATACATAACTACTTGCCGTTCCTGATGCTGTAAGTGTTAGTTCTTCTCCTGCACAAACAGTAATATCTGCACCTGCATCTACAGTTGGTGCTTCTCTAACAGTAACTGTTACTGAATCTGATTGTACTTGATTACAAGCTGTACTAGAATCTTCAACACTAACTAATGTATAGGTATAAACACCAGCAGTAGCTGTAGGAACATTAATCTCTGCAGTATTACCTGTAGAAGCAATTGTTTGTGTTGCTCCTGTAGGATCGGTATACTCAAACATATAAGTATCTGTACTATTTGAACCTGTTAGCGTAATTGTTACAAGAGTATCCATACAAACCTCAGTATCTGACGTTGTAATGGTTGCACTAGGTAATGGATTTACTATTACTGTTGAAGTTGCAACTGCGCTTTCACAATTCGGTGCATTTACTTCTGTTATATATACGGTATAATTACCTGCAATATCTGTATCAAAAGTAGCTACATTTCCTGGAGGAGTTGCTCCTACTGGAACAGTCCAGGTATAATTATAATAATCACTTGTACTAGGAGTTGCAGTAATTGTTGCTAAATCTCCTTCACAAATTGTTGCACTATTAACTGTTACTTCTGGTAATGGATTTACAATTATTTCACCAGTATATGCTACTGCACAACCAATTGAAGAGTCTATACTATATGAGAAAGTTCCACTCTCAGTTGGTATTCCTGATAGTATTCCTGTTAAAGAATCAAAAGTAACTCCTTTTGGTAAGGTACCATTCAACACTAAAGCTGCTTGTGTTGCTGTTGATGGCTCAGTTGATATGCTATACGTAATAGTTTCAATAGCTGTTCCAAAGCAAACTGTTTGATCTGGTGTTCCTGAAACTACATTTATTTCACTTTCAGTACTCGTTATTGTTCCTGTTTCGGTTGTTTGATCACAACTATTATCTGAAGAAAATGTTTCTACAGTATAAGTGAATACTCCAGTTTCAGTTGGTGTTCCTGAAATTACTACTGTATTATTAGTAACACTATAAGAAATACCTGCTGGTGTACTTGGTGAAAATACAACTGTTGCACCTGTTGCTCCTCCTTCTATATCATACGTAATATTAGATATTGGTGTGTTATTACAAACCAATTGTGTATCTGAACCTGGTATTTGTAGGGATAATTTACCAGTTTCATTAATAGTTAATGTTCCAGGGAAGGTGGCATCACATCCAACTAATGAACCAGAAACTACAACTGTATAATTAAATATACCTGCTTCGTTTGGTGTTCCACTTATGGTTAAAATACCTGGACTTCCTAAAGTTGCTCCTGGTATATAATCACTTGTTACACCAGCTGGTAAATCATCTACATATGCATTTTGAGGAGAGCCATTTATTTCAAAAACTACATCTACAATTGGCTCATTTTCACATACTATTTGACTTACTTCAATTAAATTTAATGGATTAATACCTGCATCTAACACGTTTACAAATGCTTGATTTGGAGCTATTAAATTTCCATTATTACAGCTTCCAGCATCTTCCACATTTATTAAAGTTATTGTAAATGAATCTGCTGTTGATGTTGGTAATTCTGGCACTAAATTAGCTTCATTACCTATTGATGTTATAGTTCCTGTTACTGGAGTTCCTAATAAAGCCGAACTTATTTCATAAGTAAATGTATAAGGTGCTGTTCCGTTAGCTCCAACAAATGTTATAGTTGGTGGTGTTGCATCTTTACATATCTCAAAATCGTAAGGAGTTTTAATTGTTCCTGTAATAGCTGGTGCAATAGTTACAGTTATTTCATCTGTATTTTCACATCCAAAAGGATCTGTTCCGGTAACTGTATATGTAGTGGATAAGGCAGGTATAAATGGAACTCCATCTACTACTCCATTATTCCACACATAACTACTTGCTGTTCCTGTTGCGGTAAGTGTTAATTCTTCTCCTGCACAGACTGTTATATCTGCACCTGCATCTACGGTAGGTACATCTCTAACAGTTACAGTTACAGATTCTGATTGTGCTTGACTACAAGCTGTACTAGAATCTGCTACACTTATTAATGTGTAGGTATAAACACCAGCTACATCTGTTGGTACGTTAACCACAGCTGTATTACCTATAGAAACAATAGTTTGTGTTGCTCCTGTTGGATCTGTATATTCAAATTCATATGTATCAGTACTATTTGAACCTGTAAAGGTTATACTAACAGGAGTACCCATACAAACCTCATTCGCTGAAGTGGAAATTGCAGCATTTGGTAAAGGATTTACTGTTACCGTTGAAGTTGCAACTGCACTTTCACAATATGGAGCATTTGCTTCTGTAATAAATACAGTATAAGTTCCTGCAACATCAGTATTAAAAGTAGCTATATTTCCTGGAGAAGATGCCCCTGAAGGTACAGACCAATTATAATTGTAATTACCATTTATGTTAGGAATTGCTGTTATTGTTGCTAAATCTCCTTCACAAATTGTTGCACTGTTAACAGTTACTTCTGGTAATGGATTTGCCTGAACTACAACTTCTTCTATAGTAGTACATCCATTCGTATCTTCGGCTTTAATATAATAAGTACCTGATGCTACAGCGTGTGGCGTAGTTACAGCTATTGAAGCATCAATATTTGTCCAATAAGTATAGGTTAGACCACTATTTAAAGGTGAAATAGTAGTTTCTAAATCTACTGTATCATTTTCACAGATAGGATCTGGATTAACTATTGTTAAACTTGGAGGCGGTGCCACTTCTAAAGTATAACTAACTCCAGTTAACGATTGTGTGCAAGCTGTACTACTTCCATCAGTAACACTTATTAAATTGTAATTAAATGTTCCTGATATACTTGTATCAACTGTGATTGTTGTAGCTGGACCAACTGAAGTTACAGTTTTTACAGTTCCTCCATCTATATTATACTCAAATGTATATGGAGCAGTTCCTAAACTACCTGTAAATGTAAGTGTTGCTTGCTCATCAACACAAACTGGTGCTGTTGGCCCACTTATAGTTGCTGTAGGTAATGGATTAACAGTTAATGTTCCATATACAGTTTCACTAATACAGGTTGGTCTTTCAACACTTGTTATAGTTACGCTGTAATTATAAGTTCCAGCAGTAAGTGTAGTTGGTGTTGTAAAAGTTGCTACATTTCCTGGACTAGTACCTAAACTAGCTGTATCCCAACTATAAGTATAGGTATTTCCAAAAGTTCCTGCCAGATAAGTATCTCCACTATTTTTTGGAGAAACAGCAATAGTGGCAACATCTCCCTCACAGATAGTTAAACTATTTACTATAATTTCTGGCGTAGGAACTCCTATAACTTCAACAGGTTCAATACTTGAACATCCTGTTGTGTTATTAATTGCTTTAATATAATATATACCTGGTGTTGCTGCTTCAGGTGTATAATAAGGGTTTGTACCTGTTGCATCCGTCCAATAAGATAATGTGATATTTGTATCTGAACCAGCAGTAATCGCAGTATCTGTTAAATCAGCAGTAGCATTTTCACAAATTGGTAATGGATTGGTTATTATTAAAGTAGGTGCTGCAATAACATCTATTGTAGCAGTCAATGGTGCTGATGATAAGTCGGTTTCACAACCATTTGCATCTATAATTCTTTGTAATTCATAGCTATATGAACCAATTATACTTGATGAAGACGTTACTTGAACACTATTGTTATTTCCTACTGTTGTTATGGTGTTTAAAGTAGATCCATTTACAGTATATTCAAAAGTATATGGAGCAACACCATTTGCACCTGTAAAAGTTATTAAATTATCTGTACTATTTAAACAAGCATTTCCACCACCACCTATGGTTGCAATTGGAGATGGATAAACATTTACTACTATATTTTCTGTTGCCGTACAACCTTGCGGGGTTGTTGCAGGTAACTCTAATTGATAGGTTACTGCTATAGTATTACTTGTAGAGTTTGTTAATGTTTCTGTAATAGTTCCGGATCCAGTGTTAACACCAGATGAAGTAATTCCTGCAATATCTACTCGTGTCCAAATTACAGGACCAGTTGTAGCTGGAGTTGAATTTAGAACAGGTGTATATGTAAATACTTCTCCTGAACATATGTCCGAAGTTGGTAGTACTGTAAAATCAAGCGATGGTGATGGGTGTACAGTTACTGTTATTATTTCTGTATTTGTACATCCTATATCAGTTGTAATAGTGTATTCATAATCTACTAATACATCATTATTACTTGTATTTATAAGTGTTTCATTAATAGCTCCAGTACCATTATTAGCTGGATTTTGAATATTTGGATTTGCAGACCTTGTCCAACTAAAAGTGGTTCCCGTACTACTTGTTGGAGTATAATTAAATGTTGTATTTGAACAAACTTCATATGTTAATGAACTTGATAATACAGGTGGAGCAATTACAGTAATTGGTAATACAGAAGGTATTCCGTTTCCACAATCATTTTTACCTTCTACAGAAAGCGAACCATCCGTAGCTGACACATTATAATCAATAGTTATTGTATTAGAGTTTGTAGTAACAACACTGCCATTAGGTAATGTCCATACATATTCAAGAGCGTTAGTAATTGAAGCTACACTATACACATGCCCAGTTGAACCTGCACAAACTTCAGTAGGACCAGTAATTACACCTGCTTCAGCTGGTACTGGGTCAACATCAACTTCAATAATTTCAGTTGAAGTACAACCATTAGCTGTAGTACCTGGTAAGGTTATTATATATTCAACTGTAATTGTATTATTAGTTGAATTTGTAAGTGTTTCATTTATGGTTCCTGAACCACTACTAGATGAAGAACCATTAATACCTGTAACCCCATTTCTAACCCAACTAATAGCTCCAGTAGTTACTGGTACAGCTTTTGTTTGTGGTGTGAATGAAAAAGAAACTCCAGAACATACGCTTCCAGGAGCATCAGTTACAACTAAATCTAAACTTGGTAATGGGTTTACAATTACCGTAACTGTTTGTGTATTGCTACAACCATCTGTTGTTGTTAATGTTACTTCATAATCAACAGGTACTGGTACATCTGTTGTATTTATCAACACTTCATTAATAGTATTAAATCCAAAACCTGCAGCATTTGCAATATTAGGTTGAGCTATACGTTCCCATTCAAAAGTAGTAGTTGTGTTTGCACTAGTAGCTTCATAATGAAATAACTCACCAGAACATACAGCTGGCGGTGTTAAACTACTTGATAATGTTGGCTGTTGTACAACAGTAATTGTATATGGATTTGAGCTTATTCCTTTTCCACAGGCATTTACACCTTGTACAGTTAAACTACCTGTAGTTGCTGTTGCTGCAAAATTAATAGTAATAGTACTACTTGAAGTAGTAACTTCACTACCATCAGGTAAGGTCCATAAATAATCTACTGCATTCGTAATTTCTTGAGTAGTATATACCACACCTGTTTCTCCTGCGCACACCGTATTAGGACCAGAAATATCTTTTCCATCTCCCGGAATAGGTGCTACATCTACGCTTACAGTTGTATCTGTAGTACACGTTCCATCATCAATTGTAACATCATAAATAACCGTAACTACATTCTCTGTTAAATTGGTTAAACTAGTTTCATTAATATCTCCAGTACCAGTACTTGAACTTTCTGAAATGGTACCTGTAGCAGCTCTTTTCCAAGTAAAAGTTGCTGTAGGAATATTACTTGAAAGTGTATATGTAAAGGAATCTCCTGAACAAATTGAAACTGGTGCTGCAGCTGTTAATATTGGTGAAGGATTAACGGTAACTTGTACGTCTTGTGTTGAAGTATTTGTACAACCTTCCGATGTTTCTAAGGTATAAGTATAAGTTACAGTAATAGGCGAATTAGTTGTATTGGTTAACACCTCATTAATCGCATTTGAACCTAAACTTGTTGCCGGACTAATTCCTGGCACAAAATTTCGTACCCAATTATAATTTACTGCAGAACTACTTGCTGGAGTGTAATTAAACTGAATATCTGAACAAATTGCTGCACTTGTAGGTATATTTGAAAGTGTTGGTGGTGTAATAATATTAATATAATATGGATTAGATACTGCACCGTTACCACAAGCATTAATACCTTGTACTGTTAAATTTCCAGACATTGCTGAAGAACCAAAAGAAGTAACCAATGTGTTACCGGAAGTTGAATATGTAGAACCATCTGGTAAGGTCCATAAATAACTTGTTGCATTTGCAATTAAAGGTACCGTATACGTATTTCCTGCACTACCAGCACAAATATTATTATCACCAATAATTGTACCTGCTGCATCAGGTAATGGGTTTACATCTACACTAATAGTAGTATTACTTGTACAGCCATTTGCAATAATTTCAAGATTGTAAACAACAGTTACAACACCATTTGTTAAGTTTGTTAATTGTTGATTTATTGGTCCAGAACCTGTACCAGAGCCCGTTGCTATAAAATCACTAGAATTTACAACTGACCAATTAATGGTACTTGCTACTGGTTCACTTGTAGGATTGTATATAAAATAGTCTCCAGAACATATAGCTGCTGGTGTACCTGAATTTAATACTGGTGAAGGTTGTACAAGTACATCAAAACTTTCCGTATTAGTACAACCATCTATTGTTGTAATTGTATAGGTATATGTAACTGTAATAGGAGTACTAGTTGTATTTATTAAAGTTTCATTAATCGCTCCATTAATCGCTGTTACAGCACTATTAGAAATACCTGAAACCAAAGATCTTTCCCATTCAAATTGAATACCTTGTAAACTAGCTGGAGTATAACTAAATAATTCTCCCGAACAGACTTCAGCAGCACTAGGGGCATTTGAAAGTGTTGGTGGAACAATTACAGTAATATTAAATGCTGCTGAAACAACACCTGTTCCACAAGCATTTTCACCTTGAACTGTTAAAGTTCCTGAATTAGTTATCGGACCATAATTTAAGGTATTGGTAGCAGTAGTAATTACTGTTGTATTTGTTCCGTCACTATATGTCCAATTATATGAAGTTGCAGCTTCAATAGCTGTTACACTATAATTTCCATTAGCTCCTTCACAAACAATTCCATCTCCTGTAATTGCATCTGGAGTGCCGGGTATTGGTAATACATCAACGCTTACTGTTGTATTAGTTGTACATCCGTTTGAAATTATTTCTAAATCGTAAACAACAGTAATTATATTTGTTGTTGTATTAGTTAATGTTTCACTTATAGCTCCTGTTCCACTAGCTGGAATTTCAGTAATACCACTTGTATAATTTCTTGACCAATTAATAGTTCCTCCAGGTATACTTGAAGGATTATATGCATAAGTGTCTCCTGAACATATTTCAGTTGGTGCAGTTGCTAAATTATTTAATACTGGTAATGGGTTTACCACAACTTGTACATCTTCGGTATTGGTACAACCTTCTGCTGTTGTTAATGTATAAGTATATGTTACCGTTATAGGTGAACTTGTTGTATTTTCTAAAGCTCCTAAAATTGCTCCTGAACCATTAGCTGTATTAACAGTAATACCTGATGTAGGATTTACTGTCCAATCAAAACTAGTTGCAGTAGCACTAAGAGGTGTATAACCATATGCATCTCCAGAACAAATTTCATCTAAAACAGAAGGTAGATTTGAAAGTGTTGGTGGTGCTATTACTGTAATGTTAATTGCTGCTGAAACAACACCTGTTCCACAAGTATTTTCACCTTGAACTGTTAAAGTTCCTGAAGTAGTTATCGGACCAAAATTTAAGGTATTTGTTGTTGTAGTAATTACTGTTGTATTTGTTCCATCATTAAATGTCCAATTATAAGACGTTGCTCCATCAATAGCTGGTACGCTATAATTTCCATTAACTCCTTCACAAACAATAGTATCTCCAGTAATTGCACCTGGAGTTCCTGGTATTGGTAATACATCAACACTTACAGTTGTATTAGTTGTACATCCGTTTGAAATTATTTCTAGATCATAAACTACCGTGATTATATTAGTAGTTGTGTTGGTTAAAATCTCATGAATACCACTTGTGTTATTATTTGATCCTAATTCTGTTATTCCTGCAATTTTTGTTCTACTCCAAGTTACTGTGCCTATTGGATCACTAGTCGGATCAAAGTCAAATGAAGCTCCTGAACATATTTCAGTTGGCGCTGTAGCTAAATTATCTAATACTGGTAATGGGTTTACAACAACTTGTACATCTTCGGTATTGGTACAACCTTCTGCAGTTGTTAATGTATAAGCATATGTTACTGTTATAGGTGAACTTGTTGTATTTTCTAAAGCTCCTGAAATTGCTCCTGAACCATTAGCTGTATTAACAGTAATACCTGATGTAGGATTTACTACCCAATCAAAACTAGTTGCAGTAGCACTAAGAGGTGTATAACCATATGCATCTCCAGAACAAATTTCATCTAAAACAGAAGGTATATTTGAAAGTGTTGGTGGTGCTATTACTGTTATTGGTAAAGCACTTGAAGCACCATCACCACAAGTATTAGTTCCATAAACTTCAATATTACCTGAAACGGCACTTGCACTAAAATCTACAGTTATTGTATTAGTAGTAGCTCCAGAAACAATAGTTGCTCCTGCTGGAACTGTCCAAACATAAGATGTTGCATTTGGTATTGCAGGTACAGAGTATGTATATCCAGATGTTTCTGCACATACTGTTGTATCTGTACTTGAAATAACTCCTGCATCTGAAGGCGTAGGATTTACATCTACAGAAACGATAACTGTATCAGTACATCCATTTCCTGTTGCTGGCAACGTAATTTCATAATCTACAGTAATTAAGGCATCTGTAGTATTGGTTAAAGTTTCAGAAATTGGTGTATTATTATTGTTAGATCCTAGTTCTGCAATTCCAACAATAGTAGCTCTTGACCATAAAACTGTACCCGAAGTACTACTTGTAGGACTAAAATCAAATGTATCTCCTGAACATATTTCAGTAAGTGCAGGAGCATTGGTTAATTGTGGTGCTGGGTTAATTGCTACTGAAATAGTTTCAGTTGCTATACATCCTTCAGTTGAAGTTAATGTTACGGTATAAATTGCATTTTGAACTGAAGCAGTTGTATTTACCAATACATCAGTAATATCACCTGAATCAGATGCACTACCATCAATACCACTTTGAACTGGTCTATCCCAAGTAAATGTAACTCCTGGTGTGCTCACTAAAGGATGTGTAAAAGTATCCCCAGAACATATTGGTGTAGTAGTTGTATTCGTTAAAGTTGGTGGTGCAATAACAGTTACTGGAAGCACAGATGCTACTCCAGAACCACATGCATTATTTGCTTGTACAATAATATCTCCATCAACAGCAGTTAAAGTAAAGTTTACAGTTATTTCGTTGGTTGTTGCTCCAGAGACTAAACTAACACCTGCAGGAAGCGTCCAAGTATAACTTGTTGCATTAGGTATTACTCCTGCTGTATACGTTACTCCGGTTTCTCCTGCGCAAACTGTTGTTGCTCCAACTATTGTAGTAGCAACTGGTACAGGTTCTAGAGTAATTCCTAAAGTAGAAATTGATCCATTTCCACAAGAATTAGATGCATACACAGCTACATTTCCATTTATAGCACTAGCACCATAGTCAACCGTAATAATATTATCACTTTGACTTACAATAGTTGCGCCTGTTGGAACACTCCAATTATATGTTGTAACACTTGGATTTGCTGGTACTTGATACACAACACCTGTTGTTCCAGCACAAAGTGTAGTTGATGCACTTGATGTTATAGTACCCAAATCTGGCGCTTCGCAATTAATATTTAAAGTAACTACATCTGAAACAGTACTTGAACTACAAGCTCCAACACCATTGGCCGTTAATGTTAAATCTTCAGTTCCAGGACAATTATTTGCTAAAGACTGATAATTAGTAGGTGTACCTGCTGTAAAACTACCAATTCCTGAAGTAGACCAATTTTGAGAACTAGCATTAAGTACATTGGTATTATTTATTGTGAATAAAGAAATAGGTTGTCCAGAAATATAACAAACAGCTCCATTATCTCCTGCTTCAACAGTTGGTAATGGTTGAATTGTAATAATTAAATCTTGAATAATTGTTTCTGAAGAAGGACATCCATCATTTGGTGTTAAAACCGCCCTTGCTACTGTTGTCTGTACAGCTGTAATTGTTGAAGCTAATCCAGAAGTAAACGTAGGAGTTTCTGAATATTTATTAGATAAAGTTCCTGGTCCGCTATAAATACTCCATTCAATAGTTTTATAATTATTTGCACTACTATTTAACGTAATACTTGGTGTATCAACACAAATAGAAGCATCTGTTACAGTAATTGATGGTTTTTTAGCAATATCAATACGCATAAAACTATTATCAACACTACAAGTTCCTGCTCCAGAACCGGTTAAAATTAAATATACATAACCTTGATTCACGTCATCTACGCTTGGTGTATATGTTGGGTTGGTATCCGTAGTACTACTAAAAGTTCCACCTATATAACTAGGAACTGAAGTTCCATTACTATTTTGAGCACTTGTCCATACAACACCTCCAGCTGCATTATCAGCAGTAGCATCAAATAAGGCATACGATTCTCCTTCACAAAGAGTTGTATTGTTTCCTGCAAATACTCCAACTCCTGGTTCAATAGTTAACTTCATATAGTCTGAAGTAATTCCACAACTATTAGAAGCTTTTAAAGTAAGGTATACCTGACCTGCAGTTATATCGTCTACACTTGGTGTGTATGTTGGATTTATTGTATTTGCACTTAAAGGATTAAATGTACCCGTTGCTGGACTTGCTCCTGCAATATCATATGAAGCAGTCCATTGTATCGATGTATAGTATAATGCGTCTGCATCTGTAATATTAAAAGACGATCCTTCACAAATAGTCGCATCTGAACCAGCATTTACTGTAGGTAACGGAGTAATATCTAAAGTTACTGTATCTGTTGTTTCACCTACACAAGGCGATGGATTAGTTGCATGTAATGTAAATGTTACAATACCTGTTTCATTTATACCAGGTGTATATTGTGGTACTAAACTATTTACAGTACTTGGCAAAATTGTTCCAGTACCATCTGTAGTCCAATTATATGTTGTAGTATTTGGCGAAACACTAGCACCAAAATTTAATGCTATTGGGTTTGTATCTGAACATACTGAAACAAGAGTCCCTGCATCAATTATTGGAGCAGCATTTAAATTAATTTTTATAGTTTCTTCTGCTGTTCCAACACACGGTGTTGTAGGTTGCGCAATTAAAGTTAACAAAATAAATCCATTGTTAATTTCATCAACAGTTGGTGTTATTGAAGGTGTTTCTGTTGTTGCATTTACAGGAACAGATTTATTTGAAACCACTGTTGTATTTGACCAAGTATAATTAGTACTATTTGTAATAGTTACAACATCTGGTAAAGTAAATGTTTCAGCACAAAAAGTAAATTCATTTTGTGTTGTTGTAATTGTTGGTAGTTGTGTTACATTAATAACTACTTCATCAGTAATAGGTCCAGTTGCACAAGCAACATTTGGAGTTGCAGACATTGTAAGAGTTACTGTTCCTGTATCTCCACTACCCAAAGTATAGGTTGGATTTATTGCAGATGAACTATAATCAAAAGTTCCTGTACCTCCAGACCAAGTTACAGCGCTATAATTAGTAGCTGTTGCTCCACTTAATGTTACTGTTCCTCCTTCACATGCTGATATATCTGCTCCAGCATTAACTGTTGGGTTTGCATATAAAGTAATTGTAGTACTATCATTTATATTTCCACAACTACCTGCACCAGTAGCTTCTAAGTAAACATTAATTGTTGTTACTCCTGTAGGGTTCGTATAATCTGCCGCAGCTGGAATGTATTTTGGTTGTAAAGGATCCGTGGTTGCTTGAATTGTTCCTGCTCCTGTATGTGTCCATGTATACGTTACTCCATTACTCGCAATTCCATTTAATGGAATTTCTGTAATACCTTCACAAGCTTCAATTGGTAAACCTGCATCAACAACTGGCAACGGATTAATTGTAATAGATACTGTATCAGAAACTGGAGCTGGACAGCTTGCTGGACCAGAAGCTTCTAAAGTTACAGTTACTATTCCTGAAGCTCCAACATTAGGAACTATTTCTGGAGTAAGTGTTGTTTCTGTTCCTGCTGTAATTGTTGCAGGGCCTGTAATAGACCAGTTAAACACACCATTTCCATTTAAAATGGAAGCATCTGAAATTATATAAGTTTCATCCTCACAAATTGCAGTTCCTGTTCCTGCTTCAACTTGAACAGAAGGAGCAATAGTTAAATCTAAATCTTCTGAAACATCTGTACAAGATCCATCTAAAGCAATTGCTGTTAATGTTAATGTAACCGTACCTGTTTGTGTAGGATCTGGAGTGTAAGTTGTAGCTGCTGCATTTAATGGTGAAAAAGTTCCTAAACCATTAGACGATGTCCAAAGTAATGAAGCATAATTTGAAGCTATTGCTTCTGCCGCAGTAATTGTTAAGCTTTCACCCTGACAAATAGTGCTTGTTGAAGGTATACTTACTTCTGGACTTGGAATAATAGTAATAGTTTTTGTAGAAATTACATCATTAGCAGTTCCACAAGTTGTATTTGCATATGCCGTTAATGTTAGTGTTACATTTCCTGTTTGACCTACTGCAGGAATAAATTCTGGTGTTAAAGTTGTTTCTGTACCAGCTGTAATAGTTCCACCACCAGATACTGTCCATAAAATTGAACTTGCATTGGTTGCTGTTGCTTCACTAGCTAATAAGGTATAAGAAGCTCCTTCACAAATTGTAACGGATCCTCCTGCATTTGCAGTTGGTTTTTTCAAAATAGTTACAACTACAGCATCCACTACTTCAACACAATTGGTATCACTAACTGCATGTAATGTAAGCGTAACTGTACCATTATTTAAATCTAAAGTACTTGGTGTATAACTTGTATTTTCAGTGGTTGAAAAGGTTGCTCCTGTTGAACTAGTTGTCCAATATACACTTGAAGCATTTGTTGCAGACCCATTTAAAATAATATCTTCACCTTCACAAATAGACATATCTGCCCCTGCATCTACAATTTGTTCTGGCGCTAAGTTTAAAGTAATATCATCAAAAACAGGAGTTGCACAAGGTGTTTTCGGATTTGCTGTAAGTCTTAATACTATTGGTAAACCTGATGCTATTTCTGTTGCACTTGGTGTATATGTTGGATTTAAAATACCATTATTACTAAATGTACCAGGAGTACCACTTGTTGAAGTCCATAATAACGAATCATAATCTTGCCCTGTAACTCCAGTAATTACAAAAGGTTCCGAAGCACAACTAGTTCTGTTTTCTAATCCAACATCAACAGTAGGATTTGCAATTATATTTACAGTTGTAGTTGCAGTTGCTGGAGTACAAGTTGTAGCTCCCGATGCTGTAAGTTGTATGGTAAACGAACCATTTAAAATATCATTAGCTCCTGGTATATATTCTGCTAACGTTAAATCGTTTGCATTAGAAAATGTTCCATCTGAAGCTCCAATTGGTTCCCATAAATAAGAGCTAGCATTTGCAGTAGTTGCAATTGAATTTACAGCAAAACTTGTTCCTTCACATATTTCTGAAGTAGGATTGGTAATTGTAACTTCAGGAGCATCTATAATTGTAATTACAATTTCATCATAATCTTCTAAAGCACAAGTTGCATCGCTAGTTGCTGTTAAACGTAAAGTTACTGTACCATTGGTTTTATCTGCACTCGAAAAAGTATAGTTTGAAATTGGGTTGTTTGGATTACTAAATGTAGCACTACTAGATGAACTTGTCCATTGGTATGTTGTATTTGCAGTTGTATTAGTAACTGTTACAGCATTTAAATCTATTGAAGTTTCTGAACTACAAACCGTTACAGCATTAGTTGCTAAAGTAACCTCTGGTGTTTGTACTTTATTAATGGTAAATTCTTTAGACACTATATTTGCACAAGGTGAATTACCTGCTACTGATACTCTTATTACTACAGTATCACTATCTGAAGCTGGAATATATTCTGGTGTAGCTATATTATTTACTGAAATGCTACCTGTACCACTAATTATTTGCCAGTTATAAGTACTTGCATCTTCATTGGTAAAAATAGCTTCTAATTGTTTATTTGTTCCTTCACAAAAAGTATAATTTGTTTGGGTTGCATCAATTGTTGCATTTTTTGAAATGTTAACACGAATAGTTTTAGTTAAAATATTTCCAGCACAATTTCCTATTGGAGTTACTGTAATTGTTAAATCTGAATAACCATTATTAATATCCGTAATGCTTGGCGTAAAAACTGGTTCTAAATCCAAGGGATTTCCTTGAGCTATAGTTCCTGGTGATGTTGCAGACCAAACTACCGAAGCAACATTACTAAAATCTGTAATAGTTACCTGTCCAGGTTGTACTTGATAGGTAGCATCTTCACAAATATCTACACTAGCAGGACTCACCTTAAGTGTAGGATTTTTTACTATTGTATGTGTTACATTAGCAATAGCAGTTGCAGCACATGGTGAAGTAGCCGTTCCAGTTAAAGTTAAATTTACTTGTCCGTTATCTATTTCTGTAGGTCCTGGTTGGTAAGTTGTAACTACAGCATTAGCTGATGTTATAAAAATACCATCACCTCCATTATTTGTCCATACTAAATTACCACCTGCAATATCTACAAAAGAAACAGTAGCATTTGAAGTAGTAATAGTTTCTCCTTCACAAATATTTTGAGGAGTTCCAGCATTAACAACCGGATTTCTTTCAATAGGAATTGTTACTATCTCAGTTACTGGTGTTGTTCCACAAGTTCCAGTAGGCTCAGCTTCAATAGTTAGTGCAATATATCCTAATGCAATATCCGTAGCACTTGGTGTTACGGTTGGATTTAAAGTTGTTTCATTGTTAATAATAGTTCCTGTTGTAGAAGTGTAGATAAAACTTAATGTATCAGTTATACTAGTTCCTAAAACTTGCACATTCGTTGCGTCTTCACAAATAGGAGCTTGATTCGCTACAGTAATTTCAGGTAACTTAGCTATACTAACAGTAATAGTTTCTGAATAAGGAGCTGCACAAGGACTTACAGGATTCGCAGTTAATGTTAAATCTACAGAACCTGCAGAAATATCAGCAGTAGAAGGTATGTATGTAGGATTTATAATATTTGTTATTCCTCCAGCAAAAGTACCTGTACCTGATGTAGTCCAAACCAAACCGCTATAAGTTCCTGCGGTTGCTGTAGCTGTTATAATTTGAAAAGGAGTTTCACATTGCGATAAATTACCACCTGCATTTGCAATAGGCTCTGGGATAAACGTTAAGGTAATATCCTCACTTTGTGGCGCTAAACATGGTGCTTTAGGAGTTACTGTTAACGTTAATGTTACATTTCCTGAAGCAATATCAGCAGCTGTTGGTGTGTAAATAGGATTTAAAGGGTCTCCAGAAGTGGTAAAACTTCCTGTTCCTGTTGAAGTCCAATCTCCTAATGTTACTGGTTCGTAATTATTAGCAATACTTGTTCCTGCAATTGCAAATGATGTTTCGCTTGCACAAACAGTTGCTGTGCCTGCTGTTGTAATTATAGGTAACGGTTCTAAATTTAAAACAATAGCATCTGTAATAGTTTCAAAACAAGGGGCTAAACCTGTAGCTGTTAAGGTAAGCGTTACTGAACCCAACCCAATATCTGCAATAGACGGTGTATATTGTGCGTTTGATACATCATTTTGAGTACCTCCCCAAGTTCCAGTACCTGTTGATGTCCAGGTTACATTAGAATAATGATTAGCACTAGCTGAAAGTGTGGTGTATGAAGTTCCTTCACAAATAGTAGCTGTTGCAGGACCAGCATCAACAATAGGATCTTCAACAAAATTTAAAATTACAGTATTAGTTGTACTAGAGTTACAATTTAAAGGATCTCTAGCTGCTTCTAATGTCAATACTACAGAACCAGAAGTAATATCTGTTACTGATGGATTATAAAAAATAGCTGTTGTAGTATTTAAAGGGTTTGGTGAAGGTGTAAAAGTTCCAGAACCCGAAGTTGTCCATTCTAAAGTATCGTAATCTAAAGCTGTTACGCCTGTAATTTCGAAAGGAGCCGTATCTGTACAAACATCTATGCTTGAATTTATTACATTAACTGTTGGTATTTTGTTAATGGTTAAAGTCATTTGATCTACAGCATCATTAAAGCAAGGAGCATTCGTATTACTAGCTGTTAATGTTAATATTACGCTACCATTATTATTATCGGTAGCCCCTGGATTATATGTTGGTGTCAATGTATTACCTCCAGTGAAAGAACCATCACCAGAACTTGTCCATAAAAGCCCTGTTGAACCACTCGAACCTGCGTAATCTGTAGCAGAAGCTGTGGTAATAGAAAATGAATCTCCTTCACAAATTTGACCTGGGGCACCGGCATCAGCTGTAGGGTTGGGAACTATCTTTAATTGCGTAGTAACAAAACTAGGTGTTGCACATTCTGAAGAAGAATCAGGTTCTGCTGTTAAAGTAAATGTAATAAGACCAGTTTCTGACCCAGTTGATGTATAAGTAGGGTTAAGAGTATTAATACCTACAAAAGTTCCACTTCCCGAACTTCTTGACCATTCATAATCTGAAGTATGGTTAACATTACCAGATAATGTTATGGATTCTCCTTGACAAATTTCATATGGACCTCCAACAGATACAGTTGGATTTCTTTCTAAGGTAATAGTAACATCATCCGTTATAGATCCACAACTAGTTTGAGATCCTGATAATGTAAAAGTAACAGAACCTGTTACAATATCACTAGGGCTAAAAGTATAAATAGGATATTTACTAGTATCATTATCAAAAGAACCTGAACCTGAACTTGTCCACAATTGTGAAATTGCATTATTAACAGTACCATTTAATTGATATGTTGGCTGACTTTCACAAATAGTGTCATCTCCGCCAGCATTTACCGTAGGTTCTTCATTTATGGTATAAATAAATATTTCCTTAGCAACTGTGCCACAAGAGCTTGTAGGCTGTACCGTAACAGTAAAGGTAATATTTGTATTTAAATCAGCAGTACTTGGTGTAAAAATTGGTGTTGCTGAATTTTCTGTTCCATTAAACGAACCTGTACCACTACTAGTCCAAAGAATAGTACCTGGATTTTGAATAGTTGCACTTAAATTTAATGGAGTTATAGGACTTGCACAAACTATGGCATCTGCAATAGGATCAATTACAGGATTTTTTTCAATTGTTAAAATTGTTTCACTTGTTTCAAATGAACAAGGAGAGTTACCATAGGCTGTTAGTGTTAATGTAACTGTTCCATTTATTTTATCATTAACTCCCGGTATATAAGTAGGTGTTTCACTGTTTATATTTGTAAAATGCCCATCTCCATTATGTGTCCAAGCAAAAGATGCAGCATTGGTAATAGTAACATTTGCTATATCAGGTGTAAAATTTCCATCTTCACAAATAGTTGTTGCAGCAATTGTGCTTACTATTGGTGGTTCTATAATAGTTACATCTACTGTTACTGGGGCACTTTGCGCACAAGAACCACCTGAAGTTGTAACTAATGTAAATGTTATTGGGTTTAAAGTAGCTGCATTTAAAACATCGGCAGTACTAGGTGTATATGTTGCTGTAGTTCCTGTACCGTTAGGTACTAATGTCCCAGAAATTCCAGATGGTTTACTCCAAATATAACCCGTAGCAAATTGAGATCCTACAGCACTTAATGTTATAGGTGTAGTGTTACATACAGCACCTCCACCACTTACCACTGCAGTTGGTTGTCTATCAATGTTAACTAAAATATCTTGATATGTAGTTGTACCACAATTATCGGTTACGTTTAAGCGTACTGTAGCAAAACCATTGTTTATACCTGTTGCAGAAGGTGTAAACTCTACTCCTGTAGCTAATTGATTGTATAAATCTCCTGCATTTGCAGGAAGCACTTCCCAATTATAAGTTGCATAAGGGTTTGTTATACTTGCTCCAATAAAATGATTTGTTGCTGTTTCACAAATTGTAATATTTGGGCTACCTGTTATATTAATTATTGGAGTTGGATCTACAGTAATAGTAACACTGTTAGTTTCTGTACAACTACCAGAACCCGAAGTTTCTACCAATGTATAAGTAGTAGTTACCGAAGGTGTTACATTAGGATTTGAAACAGATGAACTAAATCCTGCTGGACTACTAGTCCAATTATATGCAGATCCTGCTACAGGTGCTGCACCAATACTTATAGCATCACCTTCACAAATTGTAGCATCAGCGGCAACAGTTGCTGTTGGGTTGGGTAATAAGGTAATGGTAAAATCTTCTGAAACGGTACAACCACTTGTGTTTGTAATAGTTAATGTATAGTCTTCAGTTTGAGTAACTGTAATGTTTAATTCTGAAGTAGAATCACTCAACCCTGCACTTGAAGTCCATTCATAATCAAGATTAGAAGGTGTAGTTCCTATAGGGTATCCAAATGTTAAGTTTTCACCATAACAATGGTTTTCATCTACAATATTTAAAATAGAAGGTAAAGGATTTACTGTAATTGTACTAATAGGAGAATAAGCAGGAGCACAAACACCATTTTGTACAACTGCTCTATAATATGTTGTTTGCGTTAACCCTGTATAATTTAATAAATTTGTTGTATTAGCTATAGTAGACCAATTAACAGTATCTGTTGAAGATTCCCAACGGATAATATTTCCTATTTGACCACTTAGGGTAATTGTACCAAGTGATACATCATTCTGACAAACATTAAAATTAGTAGGTGCAATTATACCTCCATCACTTGCTTCATCTACTTGAATATAAGCTGGGTTTGAATAATCTATTGAACCACCACTAGATAACACAGCTCTATAATATGAAGAAGTAGTATTATTTGTACTTGTATAAGTTGTAGATGTACTTGCAATATTTGTATTACCACTTGAGAAATCAGCCACGGGAGAAGATTCCCAATTTTGAACGGTTCCTGTATGCCCAGTTAATACTAGCGAAGCACTTGAATTATAACAAACAGTAGTTCCACCAGTTACTGAACCTCCAATTGCATTAGGATATACATTAACAGTTACAGGCGTACGTGCACTTTCGCAACCACTTAAACTTTGAGAAACATAGTATGTACCTGTTGTTAAACCTGTTAATACAGGTAATGCAGAACCTCCTGAAGGAGTATTATACCAATTTACTGTGGCTCCTGCCGTAGGAGTACTCGTTACCAAATCACTAATAGTATAACCAGTACCTGTAAAATCTTGCGCACTCGCTGTTAAAGGGGTCGGTGTTGCAGGTTGTGCATTAATAGTAACATTTGTACTATTAGAAATACAACCATTAGCATCTGTTACTGTATAAGTATATGAACCTGTAGGGATATTAACATCAGTGTTAATATTACTTATAATAACTCCTCCTGGGTTTCTAGTAATTGTATAATTTCCAGAGGGTAAACTATTAAATATAACACTTCCAAACGGTGTTGAACAAGTAGGCTGTGTTATAGTTTGTACAGCAGGTGCAGCAATTGTTGGTTGGTTATTAATTGTAGCAGTACTTGAAATAGGAGAAGTACAACCATCGCTATTAGTTACTGAAAAGGTATACGTATCTGGCGCTAAATTAGGTACTGTATAACTAACACCACTACTTGAATATGTATATGTAGGAGTTGTAACTCCAGTAATATTTAAAATCCAATTACCCGTAGCAGGTAAACCAGTAAGTGGTATGCTACCTGTAGCTACCGTACATGTTGTTTGCGTTGGCACACCTACAACAGGCGCAGTAGGTACTGGTGGCGCAGCGTCTATTGTTATATTTGGTAAACTTATGGTACATCCACTACCATTACTTACTGTAAAATTATAGTTTCCTGGTGCAAGCCCCGTATAAGGATAAGTAGAATCACTTCCATTTACACCTGTTCCTCCATAACTTATTGTCCAATTACCACTAGTGGTAGGTAAGCCCGAAAATTGAACCGTTCCTGTAGGTGTTGTACAATCAGGATGAATTCTTGCTGTTGTTGGTGTATTTGGTAATGCATTTACTGTAATTGTAACTGCATCTGTATTTTCACAACCGTTAGCATCTTTAATAGTAGCTGTATAAGTAGTAGTAGCAGTAGCAAAAAATTCAACACCTTCTGTTATACCATTATCCCAAGTCACAGTACCCGCACTTGAAGTTGTAGTTAAAGTAACCGGATCTAGCTCACATACGGTTGTATTAGCCGGCGGATTAATACTAATTGTAGGGTTTGAGATTGTTATTGTTGCTAAAACACCCGCAGTACTATTATCAAAACTATCTGTAACTTCACAATAATAATCTCCTGCATCTGTAGGCGTAGCACCTGTTATAGTAAGTGTAGTTGAATTGCTCCCCGATATATTCCCAACATCACTAAGCGCTGCTCCTGAAGAATTGACACCTCTATACCATTGGTATAATAAAGGTCCGTTTGTTGTTGTGGCATTAACTGTAAGTGTTATACCTTCTCCCGCACAAACCGTTTGATTTGCTAATGGCTGCACAGTAATTACAGGTGTTAAAACCGTTTTTACTCCATCAATTGGTGAAAAAACATCGTTAAAACCATCAAAAATAGCTTTATGTTTTGTTGCAGATTTACCACCTAAAACAGGCCCTAATTCATTATTTGAAGTTGAAACATTATTACTATAAACACTTGCATAAGAAGACAATACAAGAAACGAGAATGCGAATAAAAAGACACGGCTTTTTATTGACTTAATGAGGGGTTTGGTCAACATAGTTTTATTTTAATACCAATCTTAAATTAATAAGAAAGGGGGTGTATTAATAAAACAAATATATTAAAAAAAGTTAAAGTTTTTACACAAAGTTATATATTCGTACAATAATAATTATTTTTTTACGATATAATATCATTTTTAAAAAAAACAAACACCCGTGCTTAACAAATTTAATTTTAACATATTTTTAATATTTTTTTGCTTTCAAATAGCTTTAATAGGTCAACAAAAACAAGCAGTTTCCATTACATTTAAAGACCCTTCTTTTAAAACAAATATGTATTATTTGGCTGGTTATTACGGAAAATATACCGTATTATTAGATTCTACAAAGGCAAATTTAAAAGGTGAAATTAATTTTAAAAAAAATAAAAAATACACCGAAGGTATTTATATGTTAGTTAATGCCGACAAACAAATTGTAACTGAGTTTATTATAGATAAACAACAACAATTTTCAATTTCATTAAATTTAGAACATCCAGACAAAACTACCATTGAAAATTCAGAAACAAACACACGTTTTTTTGAATTTAACACTTTATTAAAGCAAAACAATCTACAAATACAAGAACTAACAAAACAATTAGCAACTGCTACAACCAATAAAGGTAGTGCACATATTAAAGGCAAAATATCTACACTTAATAAGTCTATAATAACATACAAAAGCAATATCATACAAAAAGACCCTGATAATGTTTTATCGTTACTTTTCAATCTTTCAAAACCTATAGAACATTATTTTAATGAAGTAACACTGGCTACAAAAAAAGACTCTTTAACATACTTAAAAGATCATTTTTTTGAAGGAATAAATTTTAACGATGAACGTTTATTAAGAAATCCATTTTTAGAAACTAAAATTACGACCTATTTTAATGCATTAGTTCCAAAAGATCCGGAGTCTATAACTAAAGAAGTTTTTACAATTTTAAACAATACTGGAGATAAAAATAACAGCATGTTTTCGTACCTCAGCATATTTTTTGCAAATACGTATGCAAATCCAAAAGTAATGGGTAACGATCGTGTGTTTATTAATATTTACAACAACTATTTTAAAGATAAAACTTATAGCTGGTTAACAGAGCAACAAAAAATATTTTTAAACACAACCAACTCACATAGAAAAGATAATTTAATTGGAAACAAAGCCAAAAATCTATTTATGACAACTATAGATGGGAAAACACTAAACTTATATGATGTTTCCTCTCCTTATACTGTAGTTATTTTTTGGGACCCTTCTTGTGGCCATTGCATTAAAGAACTTCCAAAGATAAATAAATGGTATCTTAAAGATTTAAAAAGTAGAGGCGTTAAAATATATGCCGTAAATTTAAATCCAGATTTAAAAAAGGAATGGATAGATTTTATTGAAAAAGAACAATTAAGCGATTGGATTCACGTAACGCCTACCAAAGTTGTGTATGGAGATTATTCTAAAGAAGAAGTAGATTTTCAAACATTGTACAACGTTGTACAAACACCTGTTATGTACTTATTAGATAGCACTAAAACATTTAGAGCAAAAAATATTAGTGTAGAAAATTATATAAATATTATAAACCAATTACAACCTTAATTTAGATTATAATCAGTTTAAATTATACCTTTAAACAACTTTAAAGGTATAATTTATTTAAAGGCATTAAAAATAGTAGACTACTCCTTATACCAGCCCGAATATTTTACATAATTATTGGCTATTCTATCTATTTCACCAGAAATTAATTCCTGACTAATATCTTTTACTTTTTTTGCAGGAACACCCGCAAAGATAGTTCCTGAAGGAACATGAGTTCCTTTAGTTACAACGGCACCAGCTGCAATTATAGAATTGCTTTCTACAACACAATCATCCATAACAATAGATCCCATACCTATTAAAACATTGTCGTGAATTGTACAACCGTGAACCATTGCATTATGACCAATAGAAACATTGTTTCCAATATTAGTTGGGTATTTTTGGTAGGTTGCATGAATTACTGCTCCATCTTGAACATTTACTTTATTTCCCATTTTAATGTAGTGTACATCACCACGAATAACAGCGTTATACCAGATACTACATTGATTCCCCATTGAAACTTCACCAATAATTACACAGTTTTCAGCTAAAAAGCAATCATCTCCAAAAGTTGGTTTTATACCATTTAATTCTTTAATAATCATACTAAATATATTTTTACTTAAAACATTCTATTTGTTTTACCACTTCTTTCGTTCCAAAATCTTACGGAGCCATTACAACCAAAATTAAATCCTAATGTAATTTGATGGTAACTAGCATTGTCAAATAAAATTTCACCTGTTTGCTTTGTGTAAGTATAAGCAAGCATAAATTTTTCAAAATTTACACCTACAATTGGTGTTATATAATTTATTTGATCGGCATCTACATTATCAAATCCTCTTCTATACGAAAAAGCTGCCCAAAGTTTGGCCGTTGGTAAATGCTTATAAACTTTCATATTAAAATCTACAAATTTCTCTTTTGTTCTTTCTATATATTGAACCATTACAGAAGGTTCAAATTCTATAGTTTTCCTATTTTTATAATAATCGAAATAATATCCAAAAGAAAACAAATACCTACGTAAATTTAAAGATTCATATTGACTATTATATAAATTTCTAGCATTTAACATTAAATTTTTAACGGTAAAATATCCAAAAAAATCTACATTATGATAAGCCATACTAAAATCGGCATTAAAATAACGTTCACTTTGTACAATTTGTGAAATTTCTGGATCTGGAATATTAAATGAAGATTCATCAAGTTTATTATTCACCATCATAAAAGACAGCCCAAAAGAAAGCTTTTTATAATCTTCTATTCGTCCTAAAGTTAAATGATACGCATATGCTGCTTGAACACCTTGCTGACTATGATACCCATTTTTATCATTAAAAATAATTAAGCCTAAACCTGCATTCGTTCCAAATTTAGAATGAATATTTAAAGTTTGTAATGAGGGTGCATCTTTTATACCACTCCATTGATTTCTGGCAGTTAAGCGCACATTTCCACAATCTCTAAATCCAGCTGCTGAAGGATGCACCAAAAATACATTGTCAGATAAATAATCTGAATATATTGGAAGTGTTTCCTGAGCTTCTAGTGTTATAGAAACCAATAAAAACAAACTAAAAAAAGATACTTTTAAATTTTGCATTATTTTAATAAACTTTCAAATATACTAATTATATATATATAATTTTTTTATATTAAATGAATATTCTGCCACCAGCTATATATGAAACTTTTAACCACTAACCTAAATAAAAAAAGTCCTAAAATTTTAAAATAATAGGACTTTTTTAAGGTTGAAAAATTAAAACTTAATCGTTAAAATAAACGTTGTTTGAACCAACTCCAGTAGTAATTGATTTTAAAAACACACCTTGTAAATCGTAAATTAATAATTCACTGTTTTCAGAAAAACCATTTACATCTGAATAAAATATTTTATCGTTTTCTACAGCAAAACCATACCCAATAAACCAAGATGGACCTTCTACATTTGTATCAACTAAAGGAGTATCTGAAAACTCGGTACTATTTATACTTGATGCATAAATTTTAGACCCTGAAATAAAATAAATCATTCCATCTTCAATATCTATTTGACTTGGACTTGTTAATGTTCCTCCTACTGTAATCTCTCCTATAATGTCATTAGTAGATGTACTAATTTTAGTAACTCCAGTTGTATGCATTGCATAAATTACTCCATCTTCTTCTTCCATAGAATTTAAGCCATCTCCTGTAGTAATTGTTTTAACAATTGTATTTGTAGTAAGATTAACAACAGTTATAGTATTTCCATAACCAAATGCTGCATTTTGTACATACATAAAGCCATCTTCTATAATAATTTGTTCTACAGTACTTCCAATTTCAATAGAAGTATTATAGCTAAAATCTGAAATATTGTAAACTCCAATACTTGATGTTCCTGAATTAGAAATATATAATTTACCATCTTCAACTTCAGCATATCTTGGACCACTAATATTTTCAGTAATTGTTGTTACTTGTGTAAAAGTATATCTATCAACAACTTCAATTTTGTTGCTATTATTTAGAACTAAATACGCATAATCATCTTCAAACGTAATACTTTGTAATACATCGCCTAAAGCTGCATTGTTATTTACTGTTGAATAAACATCGTTAGCCGATTCTAATAAATCTTCTGAAATATAACTTACAGAAGCAGTTGGCGTACCGAAATTTCCTTCATTAGATACTATAAATCCTAAATCATAATCGCCCTTAGGCACATAAACTTCACCTGATGAATCATCATCACAGGATACAAACATAGTAATTGATAATAAAACTAATAAAGTTTTAAAAAATTGGTTTTTCATTGTGTTAAATATTTAGTGTTAAATAAAATTGATAATTTCTTAAAGGCATTGGTTTATAAGCAACACTTTGGTAAGTTGTATTCCAAAGGTTTTTTATTTTAAAGCCAATATGTATTGCTTTTTTGAAATCTAAAGCAACTCCAAAATTTAAATTTGTTAATAAGTACGGATCTAAAGCTGTTTTTTTATTGTTATCGGTTTGGGTATAAACAACACCTGTATAATTATTATTTAGATTTAGATTTAGTCTTTTGTAATTGTATAAAACAGACAATACCGTTTTATGATAAGGAACGTATGTTAACTGTTTATTGGTTTCTTTATTTTGAGATTTTGTATAGGCGTAAGACAAACTGCTTTTAAGGTAATGATTGCCAAAAAAGTGACTATAAGCTACTTCTGCTTCTACTCCTTTTATTAAAACTTTATTGGTATTTGTAGGTTTCCAAACCGTACTAGAAACTGGTAACCAGACAATTAAATCTTTTACATTATTATAATACCCCGTTAATTTGAAGTTAAAATGATTAAAAATAAATGTATTGGTTAATTCGTATTGCAACGAAGTTTCAGGTTTTAAATCTGGATTTCCTGCTCCTGGCCAAAACAAATCGTTTAAAGTTGGCACTCTATAATTTTTAGAGCTATGAATACTAATTTTATAGTGCGGACTAACCTTAAATTCTGAACCAAAAGTAAATAACAACGGACTCTCATAATTAGAAGTATTATCACTATTAACAGTAAGTTGGTACACTAACTTATCCGTTATATTGTGCTTAAAATATGTACCTAAAGTAAAAACTTCTCTTTTTTCGTTATTATAATTAGAACCTTTACCCAAAGTATTGTTATAATTAATAAACGCTTTTAATAAAAAAGCCTTGTTTATTTTATAGCCAAATTCATTTTTAATAATTTTAGAAAACGCAGTTCCAGTACTTAAATCGCTATCTGTAGTTACATCTGGAAAGTAGGTATAATCTTCATTGATTAAAGCTGTTTTTGTATTGATAAAAAACTTGTTAAACACACCATTATACTCAAACATTAACCTTAACGTTTCATCTTTATATTTAGTTCTACTTTGCGTGGTTTCTAAAATAGAAAAATGACGTAAACCATTAAATAATGAAGAGTATAATTTAAGTTGTTGTTTTGAATTAAATTTATAAGCTCCATTTAAAAAGGCCGATTTATTATAGAATTCTCCGTTTTCATTTTTTTGATTGGAATTGGCATATTTATAATCGTTATCAGAATCAAAATAAGCTAAACCACCATTAACATTTAAATTTGAAGTTGAAGTGCTTGCTTTTAGACCAATTTCTTTAGTGTTAAAACTACCATAACTGGCATTTACAGTTAGTTGATCTTGTTGCTCAAAAGAAAAATTATTATTTAAATTTATACTTCCACCAATAGTTCCAGTTCCAAATTGTGTGCTTCCGCCTCCAGGCCTAATAACAATTTCATCAAAACTAGCAGTACTAATTGTATTAAAATCTGTTTGACCTAAAAATTGAGAATTAATATTTATTCCATTCCAAACCACAGCTGTTTGCTGTGCCGTGGTTCCTCTAAAAGAAGGTGAAGAAACCATTCCTAAACCATTTTCTTTAAAAGAAATGGACGTTTCAAAATTTAAGACTTCTGTTAATTGTGGGCTATAATTTTGAATTGTTTTTTTAGATAAAATAGTTGTTTTTTGACCGATAGATTTTTCTATTATTTTAACAGATTTTAGATAAACAGTATCTAAAGCTTCAGCTTTCTTTTCTTGCGAAAACAATGCGAAACTATAAAAAAACACAACTAAAATTAAAAAATATCTCATAATTAAAATGTTGTTTCTCCCGACAACTAACTTGTAATTAAGTTGTTATTTTCTGGCAGGTCTCCTGGCTCGCGTCTTTTTGTTAACCTTCCCACACTTTACAATGCAGTGGTTATTTTGAAGTTATGTAACAAAAAGCATCTTTATAAAAAGACTTAGCTTACAGTTGCGGGAACAGCTTCTGAATTTAACAGAATTCCCTTTTAATTCACATTTAAAAAATAAATGCAAAACCAAACATGCAGCAAATATATAACTAAATATTAATCTATCTACGTTTAATAAACCTAAATTTAGCCGAATTTCGCATCAACCTATACACTTCTTAATTTAAAATATATGTACAAGTTAACATTTGTAGTTAATAAAATTTGTATATATAAATTATGAGATACTGAGACAAGCTCAGTAAGACGTTTAAGTACAATTTGCTTTAAACTTTAGAAAGTTATTAAAAAATAACCGCTACAAAAAATCTAGCTTTTCTTATTTGCTAATTGCCCACAAGCGGCATCAATATCTTTCCCTCTACTTCGTCTAACGTTAACAATTATATCGTTCATTTCTAAAATGCTTATATAATCGTCTATTGCCTGTGGATTTGCTTGTTGAAACTCACCATCGTCAATTGGATTGTATTCAATTAAATTAACTTTACAAGGCACATATTTACAAAATTTAACCAAAGCATTTATGGCTTCTTTTGTATCGTTAATTCCTTTCCAAACAACATATTCGTAAGTAACTCTGCTGTTTGTTTTTGCATACCAATATTCTATAGATTCTTTTAAATCTGTTAACGGAAATGCTTTACTAAAAGGCATTATTTTAGACCTAACCTCATCTATGGCAGAGTGTAATGAAACTGCTAAATTAAATTTAACTTCATCATCTGCTAATTTTTTTATCATTTTAGGAACTCCTGAAGTAGAAACCGTAATTCTTTTTGGAGACATTCCCAAGCCTTCTTCTGAAGTAATTTTTTCTATAGATTTTAATACATTGTTATAATTCATTAAGGGCTCTCCCATTCCCATAAAAACAATGTTTGATAATTTATGATTGTAATACAATAAACTCTCTTGGTTTATTGCTGCAACTTGATCGTAAATTTCATCGGGATTAAGGTTACGCATTTTCTTTAAACGCGCCGTTGCACAGAAGCTACAATCTAAACTACAACCAACTTGGCTAGACACACAAGCTGTTGTTCTGCTTCCAGTAGGTATTAACACAGATTCTACCACTAAACCATCGTGTAAACGTACAGCATTTTTTACAGTTCCATCAGCACTGCGTTGCATATCATCAACTTCAATATGATTAATTACAAAATTAGTTTCGAGCATTTGTCGTGTATCTTTTGAAATATTTGTCATTTCTTCAAAAGAATGTGCACTTTTACTCCATAACCATTCATACACTTGGTTTCCTCTAAATGCTTTATCACCATTTTCAACAAAGAAATCTCGTAATTCTGTTTTGGTTAATGCGCGTATATCTTTTTTTGTACTCATTTATTGGTTCTCGTTTAGAAAATAAATTGTCTAAAAAGTGTAAAAAACCTTCATTCTGAACCAGTCTGTTTCAGGTTGACGAAAATCTTACTTTTTAGACAATTAAACTTTTAAAAAAATAATTTTATTAGATGATTAACATCGCATCTCCATACGAGTAAAATTTATATTTTTCTTTAACAGCTTCTTCATAGGCTTCCATTAAAAAATCATAACCAGCAAAAGCAGCTGCCTGCATCATTAATGTAGATTTTGGAGTATGGAAATTTGTAATCATACAATTTGCTATACTAAAATCATAAGGAGGGAAAATAAATTTATTGGTCCAACCATTAAAAGCATTTAAGCGACTATTTGAAGACACAGAGCTTTCAATAGCTCTCATAACAGTTGTTCCAACTGCACAAACTCTTCTTTTAGAATCTATAGCATTATTAACAACAGAAACTGTTTCATCTGAAATAATAGCTTGTTCAGAGTCCATTTTATGTTTTGATAAATCTTCTACTTCAACCGGACTAAAAGTACCTAAACCAACATGCAATGTAACTTCAGCAAAATCGACACCTTTAATTTCTAAACGTTTCATTAAATGTTTAGAAAAGTGTAAACCAGCTGTTGGAGCTGCTACTGCACCTTCGTGTTTTGCATAAATTGTTTGGTAACGCTCTTCATCTTCTGGAGTTACTGCTCTTTTAATAAATTTTGGCAGTGGAGTTTCTCCTAATTCTTCTAATTTTTTTCTAAATTCTTCATAAGAGCCATCATATAAAAAACGTAATGTTCTTCCTCTAGAAGTTGTATTATCAATAACTTCAGCAACTAAGCTTTCATCATCACCAAAAAATAATTTGTTACCAATTCTTATTTTTCTAGCTGGATCTACTAAAACATCCCACAATCTGCTTTCTGCATTTAATTCTCTTAATAAAAACACTTCAATTCTTGCACCAGTCTTTTCTTTTTCGCCATACATACGTGCTGGAAAAACCTTTGTATTATTTAAAATCATTAAATCGCCTTCATCAAAGTAGTTGATTAAATCTTTAAATTGTTTGTGTTCAATAGTTTTTTCTTTTCTATTTAACACCATTAATCTAGATTCATCTCTATGTTCTGCAGGATATTCAGCTAATAAATCTTCTGGTAATTCAAACTTAAAATGTGATAATTTCATATGTGATTTTTATTTTTTAGTATTATAAAAGCAGTTGTATAATTACTAAATTCTATAATTTAAGCAAAGTACAAATACTCTTATTTTTATTGAATGAGCGCAAATATACAACATCGGCATAGGCGTTGTCAAGTGATTTGCAATAAAACTTTGTAATTGAGAATATTAAACATACTATAAAGTGCATTTTTTGAAGTCTTCCCAAAAAGTTGGGTACGATTTTGACACCACATTTGGATCTTCAATTTGAAGCGGAACCTTTAATGCTAATGGGGCAAAAGCCATAGCCATTCTATGATCATCGTAAGTAGCTATTGCTATATTTTTATTAAATTTAGTAGCTGGTTTTAAATGCAAGGTTTCATTTGTAATTATAACTTCCCCTCCTAATTTTTCAATTTCGTTTTTTAAAGCCACCAATCTATCAGTTTCTTTAATTTTTAACGTATGAAGTCCTGTTAAAAAACATTCTCTTTTTAAACCAAAACAAGTAACAACAATTGTTTGAGCAATATCTGGAGCTCCAATTAAATTTAAATTAAGTGGTTGCACACTATTAGTTGTAGTTTGCTTGTTTGCAAGTACTATTTTATTATTTTCAAAAATAGTTTCTACTCCAAAATTCTTATAAATTTCGGCTAAAACTGAATCGCCTTGTAGACTATTTTTTTTGTATGAAGACAATATTATTTTAGAATTAGGACTTAAAGCGCACAAACCATAATAATAGGATGCCGAACTCCAGTCAGACTCTACTACTACAGTTTTAGAATTTATAGTTGGCTTTGGTTGAATAGAAATAGTATCATCGTTCCAAGAAAGGTTCACTCCCAGTTCAGCCAACAAAGTTAAGGTCATTTTAATATATGGCACAGATGTAATTGCCCCTTTAAATTTTAGTTGCAGTCCGTTTTCTAAAGTTGGTGCTATTAAAAGTAAAGATGTTATGTATTGACTGCTTACATTTCCTTCAATTTCAACAAAACTTTTTGTTAATTTTTTTCCAGTAATTTTTAACGGAGGATACCCTTCTTTTTCTACGTATTCTATTTTTGCTCCCAATGAAGTTAAGGCATCTACTAAAATTTTAATAGGCCTATTTTTCATTCTATGCGAACCTGTAAGTACTATTTCAGAATTTTCTTTTACCGAAAAATACGAAGTTAAAAACCGCATAGCAGTACCTGCGTGCCCAATATTAATCTCGTTTAAAGTACTAGCTAATGCTTTTTGCATTAGTTTAGAATCGTCTGAATTTGAAATATTTTCGATGTTTAAATTTGGATAAAATTGTTGTAAAATCAACAATCTATTTGTTTCACTTTTAGATCCAGTAATTTCAATATTTTGGCAAATAGTATTATTTATTTTATCAATTTTCAACAATTCCATAGATTAAAATTTACATTTTATTAATAATACCATTTAGTGGTAAGCACATTTATTTTTAATTTTTCCGCAAAGTTAATGTTCAAAAAACAGTATCCAAATTTAGCGAAGCATATGTTTTATTTTTTAATAAACTTATAATAACCCGCCATAAAAAGACCATAAAACAACGAGCCTAACAAAATTTGACCTACAAATATGTACCAATTATCAGGTCCAAAATAAGCAGCAATCATCTCATTAAAACCTCCTGCTCTAAATATTTTTAACCCTATTTTTACTATTGAAAATAGCACTAAAAATCCGGCTCCAAACCTAATTGTTAAATCTAAAAAAGATGCATTTTTATATTGATTCATAATTATTTTAATTTTTTATTATTATGATGACGATCGTGATCTCGTTCTGTTTTAATATCCATTTTTTTATCAAATGCTGCTTGTAAATCTATTCCAGTTTGGTTTGCTAAACATAAAACTACAAAAACAACATCAGCTAATTCTTCTCCTAAATCTTTGTTTTTATCACTTTCTTTTTCACTTTGCTCACCATATCTACGTGCAATAATACGTGCTACTTCTCCAACTTCTTCGGTTAGTTGAGCCATATTTGTTAATTCATTAAAATAACGAACTCCATGTTCATTAATCCAATTATCAACAGCTTTTTGTGCATTTTTTATATCCATTTTGTGGTATTTTATTAAAAGTCAAAGGTAATGAAGTTCTATTAAAATTATAGTAACGTTCTTTTTAAAAAAGTTTCAATAACTGTTCTATAAATAGGTTAAAAATTCTTCTCTAGAAATTTCATCGGCCCCTAAACTTTCTAAATGCGGATTGTAAACTTGACAATCTATTAATTTATAGTTTTCTTTCTCTAGTTTTTGAACTAAATAAATAAACGCTAATTTTGAAGTATTACTTACTTTGCTAAACATACTTTCTCCACAAAAAACAGTTCCTAAATCTACGCCATACAAACCACCAACTAACTCATTTTCAAGCCATACTTCTACAGATTTTGCAATCCCTTGCTTATGAAGTTTTATATAAGCTTCTTGCATTTCATCGGTTATCCAAGTTCCACCTTGCCCTTCTCTTTCTATAGTTTTGCAATTTGAAATAACCGCTTCAAAATTCTGATTAAAAGTAACTTTAAACTTATTTTTTTTAATAAGTTGTCGCATACTTTTAGAAATTTTTAAATCTTTTGGAAACAATACCATTCGTTCTTTTGGACTGTACCAAATAATAGGCTCTCCGGGATTGTACCAAGGAAAAATACCACTTTTATAAGCCAATATTAAACGTTCTAAAGACAAATCGCCACCAACTGCTAACAAACCATCTTTGTTTGCTAATTCAACTGGTGGAAAAACTAAATCTTTTGAAAGTAGATACATTTACGCTGTTTTTTTACAAATATATAGAAACAAAAAAACTGTCTGAAAAGTAAAAATCTGGTCAACCTATTTTTAATTTTAGGTTCTCAATCCAATTTATATCAGTATTGAGATGCTAAAACAAGTTTAGCATGATGCATTTTCAAAACTTTTTAGACAGTTTTTAAAATATTTACACTTCCTTAAAAAGGTAAGTCATCTGGTTCGTTATCATCAACATTAGAGGTTGTTTCTAAATTATCTAATGGTGCTGGTGCAGCGCCTTGTGCTCCTTCTTCTTGTATTGCTTCTATTCTCCATCCTTGTATTGCATTAAAATATTTAGCAACTCCTTCAGGATTTATCCATTCTCTACCGCGTAAGTTTATAGAAACTTTTACGTCTTGTCCTACTTTATAATTATTTAACAAATCACACTTATCTTGAACAAATTCAATTAGCAACATTTGTGGATATTGTTCATTTGTAGTAACAACCATCTCTCTTTTTCTAAAACCACTTGCACCAAACGTTTGCTCATCGTTTATTAATTTAATTTTTCCAGTAACTTCCATGTTTCAAATTTTTTCATTAAAGGTGTTTAACACACCAAATCTTTCGTTTTTTTCTCTAAAATAGATTTCACAAATGTAATTTTTTTACAACATCAAAACCAAAATATCACTTAGCTTATTTTGTAAACTTATTAACATCAAAAAAAATTAAACTTCTAATAATAAGGTTTTGTTTTTTAAGTTATATGTAACATATATTCTATATTTGGATAATGAATTCATATAAAAATGTACAAATAATACGTTGGACGGTAATAATAACATCTTTTATTATAGTTACTCTTATTTTATGGAATACGTATGTTTTCTTTCAAAAATTTAAAACTGAAGAACGCGCTAAAATGGAAATATTAGCTGGTGCATACGAACGCTTTAGTTCTTTTGATTTAAATGCTGATTTTTCTTTAGAAGATAAAATTATAGGAAAAAACAATAATATTCCTATGATTATTACCAACGAAAAAGACAGTATTACTTTATGGGCAAATTTAGACTCTACTAAAATAAAAAAAACTGCTTATTTAGAAAAGCAATTGGCGCTAATGAAAGACCAAAACCCTCCGGTAACGGTAAGTCATACAAGAGGTAATACAAAACAATTAATCTATTATAGAGATTCTGATTTACTTACCAAATTGAAATACTATCCTATTGCATTAATTCTAATTTTATTTTTATTTGCAAGTGTAATTTACCTATTCTTTAAGTCTAATAAAATTGCAGATCAAAATAAACTATGGACAGGTATGGCTAGAGAAACAGCACATCAAATTGGCACACCATTGTCGTCTTTATTAGGCTGGATTGAAATTTTAAGACTTGAAAACACAGATGAAAGTACCGTTCAAGAAATTGAAAATGATGTTAATCGGTTAAACACAATTGCCGAACGATTTTCTAAAATAGGCTCTATTCCTGTGCTTAAAAAAAGCAATATTGTTAAAGCTACAAGCAACGCTTTTAATTATTTAAAATCTAGAAGTTCTAAACAAGTTATTTTTAATTTTAAAACTACTAATTCTGAAATTTTTGCAGAAATAAACCTGCAACTTTTTAGCTGGGTTATTGAAAATTTAATCAAAAACGCCATTGATTCTATGGAAGGAAAAGGTAAAATAAACCTTTCTATTACAGAAGATTCTAAAAATGTAAAAATTAAAATTGCAGATACAGGAAAAGGCATTCCAAAACACTTACAGCAAAAAATATTTTCACCCGGATTTACAACTAAAAAACGCGGATGGGGATTGGGATTATCCTTAGCAAAACGTATAATAGAAGATTACCACAATGGGAAAATAGCTGTTTTAAAGTCTGAATTAAAGAAAGGAACTACCTTTTTAATTGTATTAAAAAAATAACCTTATAAATTTGCCGCTATTGCTTTTGCTGTAGCTTCAAACTCATCTGCACTCATTGTTACTTTTTTAATAAACTGAATATCTTCCATTTTTTGTAGTGGAACTAAATGTACATGTACATGTGGAACTTCTAAACCTACAACAGCTAATCCAACACGTTCACACGGTATGGTTTTTTCAATAGCTTTTGCAATTTTTCTAGAATAACTAAATAATTTTGTATAAAGTGTTTCCTCTAAATCAAACAATTTATTTACTTCTTTTTTTGGCACTACTAAGGTATGTCCTTTTGCATTTGGATTAATATCTAAAAAGACATAAAAATCTTCATTTTCAGCAATTTTATACGATGGAATTTCTCCATTTATAATTTTTGTAAATATAGAACTCATACATTTAATTTTAACCAAAAATAAGAAACCCTTCTCAATTTGACAATTGAAAAGGGTTTTAAAAAATTTAATTTTTGTTAACTATCTACTATCTAGAAATTTCCAAAATTTCAAAAGTTAACATACCGCTTGGCACTTGAATTTCGGCCGTTTCACCTACTTTTTTACCAAGTAGCCCTTTTCCTATAGGAGAATTTACAGACAGCTTTCCTTCTTTAATGTTAGTTTCAGAATCTGCAACTAAGGTATAATTAAACTCCATACCATTAGCGGTATTCTTTAATTTTACTTTAGAATGGATTAATATTTTAGAAGTGTCTAATTTAGATTCATCAATAATTCTTGCATTTGAAATAACTTCTTTTAGCTTTGCTATTTTTAACTCCAAAAGAGATTGTTCTTCTTTTGCAGCATGATATTCGGCATTTTCGCTTAAATCTCCTTTATCTCTTGCTTCGGCAATGTCATTACTCACTCTTGGACGTTCTACAGTTTCTAAATACTCTAAATCTTTCTTTAGATTTCTCATTCCTTCTTCAGAATAATACGAAATTTTACTCATAACTTATCATTTTATTAAATACAAAAAATCTCAAAACTGAGAACCAGAATGAGATTTAAAACAAATATACGAAATATTTGTAAATTGCACACGTTTAACAACAAACGTAGCTTAAAATATATGAGAAAATTTTTACTGTTGTTTTTAATACTTTTTTCCATCTCTTGCGAAAAAAATGAAACAAACGATATTTTACCTGAATTTAGTTTTAGCGAAACTATAAATTTAAATTTACCACAATATATAGACCTTCAAGTTCCTGGCGGCTGGACATACACAAATGGTGGAATACAAGGTATTATTATTCAAAACACAGGTGTTGGAAACCCGCCATACAAAGCTTTTGAAAGAGCTTGTCCAAATTACGACTGTAATACTCCTATGACTTTTGATGGTAGCCTCAGACTAAAATGCTCTTGCGACGAAAGTGAATATAGCATTTACGATGGATCTCCTCAAACCGAAGGAAACCATTATTTTGCCAGAGAATACCGAGTAACAAAAAGTGGTTCAACTTTAAATATTTCAAACTTTTAAGTTTAGATACCAATTAAATTAAATCAGATTACTATTTTTGTCCGAAAGCATTAAAAAGTGAAAAATTATTTCTCATCAAATTTTAAATTAGGCGTTTTAGGCGGTGGTCAATTAGGAAAAATGCTGTTAACCGAAACGCATAAATTCGATATTTATACAGCTATTTTAGACGGTGCAAAAGATGCTCCTTGCGCGCAAATCTGTAACGAATTTCATCAAGGCAACTTACTAGATTTTGATACAGTTTACAATTTTGGTAAAAAAGTAGATTTACTAACTATTGAAATTGAACATGTAAATACAGAAGCACTATTAAAATTAGAAGCCGAAGGCTTAGAAATATACCCACAACCTAGTGTTTTACAAATAATTCAGCATAAAGGAAAACAGAAAGATTTTTTTGTAAAAAATAATATTCCAACTTCACCTCACAAACGATTTTCTACTTTAGAAGAATTACAAAAAGAAACCTTACAATTTCCTTTTGTATGGAAATCTGCTCAATTTGGTTATGATGGAACTGGTGTTAAAATTGTAAAAAACAGTAACGATTTAAATGCTTTAGCTGATACAGATTGTATAATTGAAGAGCTAATTCCGTTTAAAAATGAACTTGCTGTTATAGTTGCCAGAAATAAAAATGGAGAAGTAAAAACATATCCGGTAGTAGAAATGGAATTTCATCCAGAGGCCAATCAGGTTGAATATGTTATTTGTCCGGCAAGAATTTCTAATGAAATTGCTAATAAAGCTAGAAATATTGCCTTAAAAGTTGCTGAATCTTTTAAACATATTGGCTTGTTAGCTGTTGAATTATTTCAAACTGAAAATGATGAAATATTGGTTAATGAAGTAGCTCCAAGAACACACAACAGTGGCCATTATAGCATTGAAGCTTCTTACACTAGCCAGTTTGAACAACACGTTAGAAGCATTTTAAATTTACCTTTAGGAAATACCGAAAGTAAAGTTGCAGGAATTATGGTTAATTTAGTTGGTGAAGAAGGATTTTCGGGTGATGTGGTTTATAAAAATATGGAAGAAATTCTAAAAATGGATGGTGTAACACCTCATATTTATGGAAAAAAACAAACCAGACCATTTAGAAAAATGGGCCATGTAACTATTGTAAATAATGATATAACAGAAGCACACAAAATTGCTGAAAAAGTAAAAAATACAATTAGAGTTGTTAGTAAATAGAAGTCTGAAGAAGGGAAAGGTTACATCTAATTAGAATTAAACTTTCAGCTTTCGATTTTTTTAAACTTTCAACTTTTAAACTTTTAAACTAAAATAAATGAGTAAAGTAGGAATAATAATGGGAAGCGATTCTGATCTTCCAATAATGCAACAAGCAATTGATATTTTAAAAAGTTTTGATATTGAAACTGAAGTTGACATTGTTTCAGCACATAGAACCCCTGAAAAATTATTCGATTATGCAAAAAATGCCCACAAAAGAGGAATATCAGTTATAATTGCGGGTGCTGGTGGTGCTGCACACTTACCGGGAATGGTAGCTTCTATGAGTCCGCTACCTATTATTGGAGTCCCTGTAAAATCGAGAAATTCTATAGATGGCTGGGATTCTGTATTATCAATACTTCAAATGCCTGGCGGAGTTCCTGTAGCTACAGTTGCTTTAGATGGTGCACAAAACGCAGGTATATTAGCTGCCCAAATTATTGGAAGTTCAAATAAAGTAGTACTCGATAAAATAGTACTTTACAAAGAAAACCTAAAAACCAAAGTAATTAAGGCTTCAGAAAACATTAAAGACAAACTATAAAGAAATCCCTGTTTTAGGCAAAATAATAACTCCTTTTTTATTTTTATAAATAAATTTTGGAGCAATGGTATTTACAATTAATTTATTGCTTTTATTTTTCATTTTTAAATTATTTATAATTTTTAATAAATTAGACTTTCTCTATTAAAGTTTCAACTAGAAATTGTATTTAATTTTTCAGTAATCGTTTATAATAAAACGTTTAATTTGAAAAAAAATTATACTAATTTCTCTTTAAAACAATATTTTCTAATTATAAAAAAGACCTTCATTTTATAATTTTATTAATACTAAAAGTAAACTTAAGTAATACCTTTGTAAAAAATTAAAATACGTTTCTATAACTATGAAAAATCCATTGTTACAAAAATTTGATACTTTATATACATCTGCTCCTTTTTCAAAAATTAAAAATGAGCATTTTAAACCGGCTTTTATTGAAGCTATACACATTGCAAAAACAGAAATTAACGAAATAACAAAAAATAAAAGTGTTCCTACGTTTGAAAATACTATTGAAGCTTTAGAGTTTAGCGGCCAACAATTAGATAGAATTTCAAGCATTTTTTTTAACCTAAATTCAGCTGAAACTTCAGAAGAAATTCAAAAAATTGCTCAAGAAGTATCTCCTATGTTAACTGAATTTTCAAACGACATTACCTTAAATGAAGATTTATTTAAAAGAATAAAGTTAATTTATCTAAATAAAGATGCTCTAAAGTTAACCGAAGAACAAGACATGCTTTTAACTAATAAATATAAAAGTTTTGTTAGAAATGGAGCAAATTTAAATGAAGATCAAAAAAATGAGTTAAGAAAAATAGATACAGAGCTTTCTCAATTAAAATTAAAATTTGGAGAAAATGTTTTAGCTGAAACCCATGATTTTGAATTGCATTTAACAAAAAAAGAACAACTAAAAGGTTTACCTGAAGGTGTAATTGAAGCTGCAAAATTAACAGCCAAACAAAAAAATAAAAACGGTTGGATTTTTACTTTAGACTACCCAAGTTATGTTCCATTTTTAACCTATGCTGAAAGCCGAAAACTCAGAAAAAAAATGGCGCTTGCTTTTGGAGCTAAAGCATTTAGAAATAATAAAAATGACAATCAGCAAATTGTTTTAGACATTGCTAACTTAAGACATAAAAGAGCTGTTTTATTAGGATACAAATCGCACGCAGATTTTGTATTAGAAGAAAGAATGGCTGAAACACCACAAACAGTAAATACTTTTTTAAATGATTTATTAGAAAAAGCAAAACCAGCAGCCGAAAAAGAATTTAAACAACTTTCTGAAATTGCAAAAAAAGATGGTATTACACAGCTCCAAAAATGGGATAGTTCTTATTATTCAGAAAAATTAAAAAAAGAATTGTTCGATTTAGAAGAAGAAAAATTAAAACCTTATTTTAAATTAGAAAATGTTATTGCTGGCGTTTTTGAAATTTCAACTAAATTATACGATTTAAAATTTGAAGAAATAACTACAATTGACACCTACCATAAAGATGTAAAAACATATAAGGTTACAGATACCGATGGTAATTATATTGCAATATTGTATGCAGATTTTTTCCCAAGAAAAGGAAAAAGAAACGGTGCTTGGATGACTTCTTTTAAAGGACAATGGAAAAAAGATAATGAAAACTCTAGACCACATATTTCAATAGTTTGTAACTTTACTAAACCTACTGAAACAAAACCATCGTTATTAACCTTTAATGAAGTTACCACATTATTTCACGAATTTGGACATGCTTTACATGGTATGTTAGCTAACACCACCTACCCAAGCTTATCTGGAACTAATGTGTATTGGGATTTTGTAGAACTACCTAGTCAAATATTTGAAAATTGGTGCTTTGAAAAAGAAGCGCTTAACTTGTTTGCCAAACACTATCAAACCGACGAACTTATTCCAATGGAATTAATTAATAAAATTAAAAAGTCTTCAAACTTTTTAGAAGGCACACAAACCTTACGTCAGTTAAGCTTTGGTATTTTAGACATGAAATGGCATAGTAAAGATCCATCAACCATAAAAAATGTTAAAAACTTTGAATTAGATTCATTTAAAAGTACACAACTATTTCCGGATGTAAAAGAAAACTGTATGAGCACTTCATTTTCTCATATTTTTCAAGGAGGTTATTCTTCTGGCTATTATTCTTATAAATGGGCCGAAGTTTTAGATGCAGATGCATTTGCACTATTTTTAGAAAACGGTATTTTTAATAAAGAAACCGCTAAAAAATTTAAATCGAATATCTTAGAAAAAGGAGGTACAAAAAAACCTATGAAGCTCTACAAACAATTTAGAGGTAAAAAACCAGATAACACTGCATTATTAAAAAGAGCTGGTTTATTCAACTAACAAAAATCAGAGTATAAAAAAAGTGATTTTTAGAAAAATTCACTTTTTTTATACTCATTCAACAAACTCTTTCTATTCCTTATTAAGTATAAACGGTACGATTTCACCCTACTAAAGTAATTAAAAACCATACAAAACACATCAGAAATAGAATAAATGGTATGTTTTGACATATAAATGGTTATTTTTTTGTTTTATACTCTTTTTAAACATATCTTTGTAGTATAAATTCATAACCCCAACAATTTTATCATGAATTTTTTTAGATTAAATACCCCTAATAATCCAAAAACAACAGCGAAATATTCTGTAAGAATATCACTTGCTGTTGTTTTTTTTAACCCCAAAATTAAATAAACTATACCCAATACATTAAATCAACCCCAACTTAAACCCCACAAAAATGAAACCCCTATATATTACCTTCGTATTATTTTTATCATTTTTTTGTTCTTGTTCTTCTGCTGATGAAGATGTTGAATTATTTGAAGCAAGTAAAGTTGAAGAAACAACAACTGTTAAAGTGTATTCAGACATTGAAACCGAAATTTTAAACTTAATTAACGCCTATAGAAGTGAAAATAACTTATCTACTCTTAAAGTATTAAATATTATTTCTAGTGAGGCAGATACTCATACAAATTTTATGATTACTAATGGAGAAGTTAGCCATGCTAATTTTAATATAAGAGCACAAAATTTAATAACTAATGCTGGAGCAAAATTTGTTTCAGAAAATGTTGCTTATGGTTATAGCACAGCTCAAGCAGTTGTAAATGGTTGGCTTAATAGTACTGAACATAAAAAAAATATAGAAAACCCTGATACCACTCATTTTGGTATATCAACAAAATCCGATGAAAAAGGCAGAAACTATTTTACGCATATTTTTATAAAAAAATAAAACACATAAAGAACCCCACAGCAACTATTTTTTAATTACAATTAATTTTACTAAAAAAGATTTAAATGAAAACAGCAAGTTTAATAAACAGCAAAGTACCTCTTTTAAAAGTAGTAAAAAGTTCATTAAAAAATAAAAGTGTTAATCATAAATTACATATTAACACTTTAACTCCAAATTTCAACTTTAAGAACAATAAAGATGAAATAATAACAACTTTTAAAAGTATGTTATAAAAAGAAGCAGCCGCAAATAAATTCCCTGAGAAAATTGTCGTCCCCACAACGGTAGTATAATCAAGTGAATCTATGTTACGACTGCTATTTTGTATTTATAATTACTTCATTTTTATAATTATAAATTCTGTTCTTCTATTTAATTGATGTTCTTCTTCAGAACATTTTACATTATTAGAACATTTATTAACTAATTGAGTTTCTCCAAAACCTTCATACTTTGTAATTCTAGAAGCATCTATACCTTTAGAAATAATATATTCATAAGTAGATTTAGCTCTATTGTTTGATAATACCATATTATAAGCATCATTTGCTCTACTGTCTGTATGAGACTCTAATCTAATAACCATTCCTGGATATTTATTCATTAAAGCAACTACTTTATCTAATTCAATAGAAGCATCTGGTCTAATATTATATTTATCTAAATCAAAATAAATAGTTTCAAGATCTGCCAAAACTACAACATCTTCAATTGGTTTCATAGCAATATTTAAATCTACTATTAATTCTTTTGCTTTTTCTAAACCAAAAGAATTAAAGTTTTTACTTACATCTTGATATTTTTCTTTAGATCCTTTTAAAACAAATTTTTCATCTCTAGGAATTAAATGTTCATACGCGCCATCTTCTTCAGTTATAAAATAAGCTAATTCTTCACCGTTTTCTCTGGCTAACACTATTTTTGCACCTACTAAAGGTTCATTATTAACAGCATCGTAAACAGTTCCTTTTAAAGTTAAAGGAGGAATTCTTGTAAAAGCATAAATATCGTCTCCTCCTACGCCACCTTTTCTATTAGAAGAAACATAGCCGTTAAAACCATCTTTTGCTAAATAATAGGCAAAATCATCTTTTTTACTATTTATTGGCTCCCCTAAATTTATAACATTAACAATGTTGTTATTATTGTCTTTAACTGAAGCAAATACATCCATTAAACCTAAACCAACATGTCCATCTGAAGAAAAATACAAAGTTCCTTCTTCACTAATAAATGGAAAAGCTTCATTCCCTTCAGTATTTATCACAGCTCCTAAATTAATAGGACTATCTAATGTACCATCTTCTAAAATAGTACTAACATAAATATCAGTTCCACCAAAACCACCTGGCATGTCTGATGCAAAGTACAGTTTTTTACCATCTTTACTTAATGACGGATGATATACTATATAATTAGGATTATTTAAATTTGAAGGTTGAACATTCTTCCATTCACCATCAATTAAATCTGCGCTAAAGATTCCAACATGCATAATCCCTTGAGCATCGTTTATTTTCTTTGACTCATAGTAGTTGTTTCTAGAAAAATACATTTTAGTACCATCACTATTAAAGGTTGCTGGGCCATCATGATGGATTGTATTTACACTTCCTACTATTTTTGATGTTGCTTCAACAGAAGCTTCATCTTTAGAAACACTATACAAATCTAGCATTGGTTGTTTATCCCAAGCATATAACCTTTTAATAGAAACACCTTCATTTCTTGATGAACTAAATATTATTTCATTATTTAATTCAACAGCTCCAAACTCATTAAACTCTGTATTAATTGGTAATTTTTGAATTGTATTTTTTTCTAAAGTATTAAATATAGCGCTTGCTAAATCATCATTTTTAAAGAAACGTTTTACTCTAGAATCTTCTTCATTACCAGCTTCTTCAAATTTTTTCATCCATTTTTTAGAAGCTTCGTATTTTCCATTTGCACGTAAAGCTTGTGCATAATATAAATAATATTCAGAAGGAACATTTTCTTGTTTTACAACTTCTTTGTAAATTTCTAATGCTTTTTCTGGCTCACGTAACATAATGTAGGCATCTCCAAGTTGTCGCATTGCATAATGCTTATTAAAACTTGTATCAATTAATTTTTCATAAGTGTTAATTGCTTTTACAAACGAAAAACTATTAAACTCTCTTTCTGCTCTTTTTTGTTTTGCTGTTTGTCCAAATACTGATGTACTTATTAAAACTAAAGCAACAAATAAAATACTTATATTTTTCATAATTTTCATCATTTATTGGATTAAAAATATCTTGGAGATTTTTGTTTTCTTTTCAAAAATTTAAATTCATACATCAACAAAATTTCATGTGATCCTGAAGTATAGGGTCTAATTTCACCTGTAGGTATCTCGTAAGTATACCCTACTCTAAATTGGTCTGTAACTTGAAAATCAACAAGAGCTCCTAATGCTTTTTGATCTCCATTAAATCTATATGAGCCTCCCAACCAAAACTTTTCATTAAATAAAAAGTTAGCTGTTAAATCTGTAGAAATTGGAGCTCCTTTTGTATACTTAAACATAAATGAAGGTTTTAACTTTAAATTTTCATTTAAATCAAAAACATAACCTCCAATTGCATAATAATGAACTCTCTCTAAAGCTGCATATTCTGTATCGTTATTTAAATCGTGATTTATTAATTTTGGTATTGATAAACCGGCGTACCATTTATTAGAATGTAATAAAATACCCGCTCCAAAGTTTGAATTCCATCTATTTAACTTGTCGTTAAAATAAGGGTCTTGATTAACTTCAGTTGCATTGTATAATTCTTCTGCTAGTTTATAGTAAGTCATCCCTGCTTTTAAACCAAAACTTAAATCAACTTCTTCACTTGCCTTAATAGTATATGAGAAATCTGCATACATATAAGTAAAGTTTTCATAACCTGATTTATCATTTATAACAGACAAACCTAAACCTACTTGTTCATTTCTTAAAGGAGAATGAATAGATAATGTTTGTGTTTGTGGCCCTCCGTCAAAACCAGCCCACTGATTTCGATTTAAACCTACAATACTTAATGCGTCTCTACTACCCGCATAAGCTGGGTTGATAGCAATTGTATTGTACATATATTGAGTAAACTGTGGCAACTGTTGCGCATTAGAATATTCTAATCCTAAAATCAACATTACTGTAAGTATAATTATACGTTTCATAGATTTATTTTTTAGTTAGTTCCTAAATATATATATCCAGTAATAGGTTCAAAACCACTACTTAATACATTAACAATGTAATAATATGTTCCTGTTGGTAACTCTGTGCTTGAACCAATAGTTGCTCCTCCAGTGTTAAAATTACCTTTCCAATCGTTTTGGTAATTATTTGATTGATATACCATTTTACCCCAACGGTTAAATATTTGAACATCATAGGTAAAACCACAACCTTCTAATCCTGATATTTCAAATTGATCATTAAATCCATCATTATTAGGGGTTACAACTTTTGAAATCTCTAACTCACTAGTTGAACAAGGTAGCACAACACAATCATCATTTACTTCTACATATACTTTTATAATTCTACCACATTCTCCTGGTTCTGTATATGTAAATTGATATGCTCCTAAATTCACTATTGAAGGATCGAAATAATCACCTGTCAGGCCACCACTATCAAATTCATCTACCCAAGTACCTCCAGATTCATAATCATCAACTAATAGAGTTGTAAGATCTATTTCTAAATCTTCAATACAAAGTGTTACAACATTATCTATATTATCAATAGTTTCTACTGTAAAATCTTCTGTTACTATAAAGGCTTCACTTAAAGCACTACAACCATTATTCATATCAGTTACCGTTACCGTATAACTTCCTGCTTGTAACACCTCAATTGTTGCTGTTGTTGCTCCAGTATTCCATAAATAACTTGCGTTACCTTGAACTGTTGAACTACTTGCATCTAAGGTTACACTTTCTATTGAACATGTTAACTCTGATTCCCCTGTAATAACAGCAACTACTTCTGTAATGTTTTCTGTTACTTTAAAAATTTCACTTGTTAGAGAACATCCATTTTCTGAATCTGTTACAGTTACTGTATAATCACCTGGCTCAGTTACATCAATTGTTGCTGTTGTTGCCCCAGTGTTCCATAAATAACTTGCGTCACCTTGAACTGTTGAACTACTTGCATCTAATGTTACGCTTGTAATTTCACAAGTCAATTCTGATTCTCCTGTTATAATTGCAATAACATTTGTAATGTTTTGTGTTACTGTAAAAGTTTCACTTATTGCACTACATCCATTTTCTGAATCTGTTACGGTTACTGTATAATCACCTGGTTCAGTTACATCAATTGTTGCTGCTGTTGCTCCAGTGCTCCATAAATAACTTACATCTCCTTGAACTGTTGAACTACTTGCATCTAATGTTACGTTTGTAATTTCACAAGTCAACTCTGATTCTCCTGTTATAATTGCAATAACGTCTGTAATGTTTTGTGTTACTGTAAAAGTTTCACTTATTGCACTACATCCATTCAATGAATCTGTTACGGTTACTGTATAATCACCAGGCTCAGTTACATCAATTATTGCTGTTGTTGCTCCAGTGCTCCATAAATAACTTGCGTCACCTTGAACTGTTGAACTACTTGCATCTAATGTTACGCTTGTAATTTCACAAGTTAACTCTGATTCTCCTGTTATAATTGCAATAACGTCTGTAATGTTTTGTGTTACTGTAAAAGTTTCACTTATTGCACCACATCCATTTTCTGAATCTGTTACGGTTACAGTATAATCACCTGGCTCAGTTACATCAATTGTTGCTGTTGTTGCTCCAGTGCTCCATAAATAACTTGCGTCACCTTGAACTGTTGAACTACTTGCATCTAATGTTACGCTTGTAATTTCACAAGTCAACTCTGATTCTCCTGTTATAATTGCAATAACGTCTGTAATGTTTTGTGTTACTGTAAAAGTTTCACTTATTGCACTACATCCATTCAATGAATCAGTTACAGTTACTGTATAATCACCTGGCTCAGTTACATCAATTGTTGCTGTTGTTGCTCCAGTGCTCCATAAATAACTTACGTCACCTTGAACTGTTGAACTACTTGCATCTAATGTTACGCTTGTAATTTCACAAGTCAACTCTGATTCTCCTGTTATAGTAACAACTGGTTTTTCTACATCTTCTGTTACTGTAAAGTCTTCACTTGTTGTACTACATCCATTTTCTGAATCTGTTACAGTTACTGTATATATTCCTGGCTCATTTACATCAATTGTTGCTGTTGCCGCTCCAGTACTCCATAAATAACTTACATCTCCTTGAACTGTTGAACTGCTTGCTTCTAATATTACACTTGTAATTTCACAAGTCAACTCTGAACCTCCTGTTATAGTAACAATTGGTTTTTCTATATTTTGAGTGATTGTAATCTCTTTTGAAATTGTACAACCATTAGAATCTTTTGTATAAAAAACATAATACGAACCAGGCTCTGTTACAGTAATACTAGAAGAAGTCGCTCCACCTTTCCAATAAAAATTATCACCTCCAGTACTCTCACTAGCATCTAACACAATACTTGTTACATTACAATTTAACTCCGTTGTTTCAGCTGTTAAAACAACATTCGCTTGACTTCTATCTTGAGTTACTCTAACCTCTGTTTCATAAGAACATCCATTATCTGCGTCTGTTACAACTACTGTATAAACTCCTGGTGAACTTACCGTTATCTCTTCTGTGGTTGCGGTATAATTATTTGGTCCGCTCCAAGCATAACTTAAATCTGCCGATTGATTGTTTGAACTTCCATTTGCTTTTAATGTAATTTCTTCTAATCTACAGGTTAATTCCTCGTTTCCTGTGATCTCAAGACTTGGTGTTACAATATCTTGTAATACCGTTACGCTGTCTTCATTTGAACATCCATTATCTGCGTCTGTTACAACTACGGTATAAACTCCTGGTGAACTTACCGTTATCTCTTCTGTGGTTGCGGTATAATTATTTGGTCCGCTCCAAGCATAACTTAAATCTGCTGACTGATTGTCTGAACTTCCATTAGCTTTTAATGTAATTTCTTCTAATGTACAGGTTAATTCCTCGTTTCCTGTGATCTCAAGACTTGGTGTTACAATATCTTGTAATACCGTTACGCTGTCTTCATTTGAACATCCATTATCTGCGTCTGTTACAACTACGGTATAAACTCCTGGTGAACTTACCGTTATCTCTTCTGTGGTTGCGGTATAATTATTTGGTCCGCTCCAAGCATAACTTAAATTTGCCGATTGATTGTCTGAACTTCCATTAGCTTTTAATGTAATTTCTTCTAATGTACAGGTTAATTCCTCGTTTCCTGTGATCTCAAGACTTGGTGTTACAATATCTTGTAATACCGTTACGCTGTCTTCATTTGAACATCCATTATCTGCGTCTGTTACAACTACGGTATAAACTCCTGGTGAACTTACCGTTATCTCTTCTGTTGTTGCGGTATAATTATTTGGTCCGCTCCAAGCATAACTTAATTCTGCTGACTGATTATCTGAATTTCCGTTTGCATTTAATGTAATTTCTTCCAATGCACACGTTAATTCTGCATTTCCTGTAATTTCTACACTTGGTGTTACAATGTCTTGTAATACCGTTACGCTGTCTTCTTCTGAACATCCATTATCTCCATCTGTTACAACTACTGTATAAACTCCTGGTGAACTTACAGCTATAATTTCTGTTGTTGCTGTATAATTATCTGGTCCAACCCAAGCATAACTTAATTCTGCTGACTGATTATCTGAACTTCCATTTGCATTTAAACTAATTTCCTCTAATGCACACGTTAATTCTGCATTACCTGTAATCTCTGCACTTGGTGTTACGATATCTTGTAATACTTCAACCTCTGTTTCATAAGTACATCCATTGTCTTTATCAGTTATTGTTACTGTATAAACGCCTGGTGAACTTACAGCTATAATTTCTGTTGTTGCTGTATAATTATCTGGTCCAACCCAAGCATAACTTAATTCTGCTGACTGATTATCTGAACTTCCATTTGCATTTAAACTAATTTCCTCTAATGCACACGTTAATTCTGCATTACCTGTAATCGCTGCACTTGGTGTTACGATATCTTGTAATACTTCAACCTCTGTTTCATAAGTACATCCATTGTCTTTATCAGTTATTGTTACTGTATAAACGCCTGGTGAACTTACAGCTATAATTTCTGTTGTTGCTGTATAATTATCTGGTCCAACCCAAGCATAACTTAATTCTGCTGACTGATTATCTGAACTTCCATTTGCATTTAAACTAATTTCCTCTAATGCACACGTTAATTCTGCATTACCTGTAATCGCTGCACTTGGTGTTACGATATCTTGTAATACTTCTAAATTAGAAGATGTTACTGTACATCCATCATCTCCATCTTTTACAATTACATAATAAGTGTCTGGTGTTGTTGCTGAATACGTAGCTGATGTTGCTCCTGTAATTGCTCCTGAAGCATTGTACCATTGGTAAGAAGGTGTTCCATCTACTACTGGCACAGCTGTTAATGTTAAACTTGTAACCGCACATGTCAATTCTCCTGCGCCACTTACTGATACCGTTGGATCTGTTATGTCTTGTGTAACTTCTAAATTAGAAGATGTTACTGTACATCCATCATCTCCATCTTTTACAATTACATAATAAGTGTCTGGTGTTGTTGCTGAATACGTAGCTGATGTTGCTCCTGTAATTGCTCCTGAAGCATTGTACCATTGGTAAGAAGGTGTTCCATCTACTACTGGCACAGCTGTTAATGTTAAACTTGTAACCGCACATGTCAATTCTCCTGCGCCACTTACTGATACCGTTGGATCTGTTATGTCTTGTGTAACTTCTAAATTAGAAGATGTTACTGTACATCCATCATCTCCATCTTTTACAATTACATAATAAGTGTCTGGTGTTGTTGCTGAATACGTAGCTGATGTTGCTCCTGTAATTGCTCCTGAAGCATTGTACCATTGGTAAGAAGGTGTTCCATCTACTACTGGCACAGCTGTTAATGTTAAACTTGTAACCGCACATGTCAATTCTCCTGCACCACTTACTGATACCGTTGGATCTGTTATGTCTTGTGTAACTTCTAAATTAGAAGATGTTACTGTACATCCATCATCTCCATCTTTTACAATTACATAATAAGTGTCTGGTGTTGTTGCTGAATACGTAGCTGATGTTGCTCCTGTAATTGCTCCTGAAGCATTGTACCATTGGTAAGAAGGTGTTCCATCTACTACTGGCACAGCTGTTAATGTTAAACTTGTAACCGCACATGTCAATTCTCCTGCACCACTTACTGATACCGTTGGATCTGTTATGTCTTGTGTAACTTCTAAATTAGAAGATGTTACTGTACATCCATCATCTCCATCTTTTACAATTACATAATAAGTGTCTGGTGTTGTTGCTGAATACGTAGCTGATGTTGCTCCTGTAATTGCTCCTGAAGCATTGTACCATTGGTAAGAAGGTGTTCCATCTACTACTGGTACAGCTGTTAATGTTAAACTTGTAACCGCACATGTCAATTCTCCTGCGCCACTTACTGATACCGTTGGATCTGTTATGTCTTGTGTAACTTCTAAATTAGAAGATGTTACTGTACATCCATCATCTCCATCTTTTACAATTACATAATAAGTGTCTGGTGTTGTTGCTGAATACGTAGCTGATGTTGCTCCTGTAATTGCTCCTGAAGCATTGTACCATTGGTAAGAAGGTGTTCCATCTACTACTGGCACAGCTGTTAATGTTAAACTTGTAACCGCACATGTCAATTCTCCTGCACCACTTACTGATACCGTTGGATCTGTTATGTCTTGTGTAACTTCTAAATTAGAAGATGTTACTGTACATCCATCATCTCCATCTTTTACAATTACATAATAAGTGTCTGGTGTTGTTGCTGAATACGTAGCTGATGTTGCTCCTGTAATTGCTCCTGAAGCATTGTACCATTGGTAAGAAGGTGTTCCATCTACTACTGGCACAGCTGTTAATGTTAAACTTGTAACCGCACATGTCAATTCTCCTGCGCCACTTACTGATACCGTTGGATCTGTTATGTCTTGTGTAACTTCTAAATTAGAAGATGTTACTGTACATCCATCATCTCCATCTTTTACAATTACATAATAAGTGTCTGGTGTTGTTGCTGAATACGTAGCTGATGTTGCTCCTGTAATTGCTCCTGAAGCATTGTACCATTGGTAAGAAGGTGTTCCATCTACTACTGGCACAGCTGTTAATGTTAAACTTGTAACCGCACATGTCAATTCTCCTGCACCACTTACTGATACCGTTGGATCTGTTATGTCTTGTGTAACTTCTAAATTAGAAGATGTTACTGTACATCCATCATCTCCATCTTTTACAATTACATAATAAGTGTCTGGTGTTGTTGCTGAATACGTAGCTGATGTTGCTCCTGTAATTGCTCCTGAAGCATTGTACCATTGGTAAGAAGGTGTTCCATCTACTACTGGCACAGCTGTTAATGTTAAACTTGTAACCGCACATGTCAATTCTCCTGCACCACTTACTGATACCGTTGGATCTGTTATGTCTTGTGTAACTTCTAAATTAGAAGATGTTACTGTACATCCATCATCTCCATCTTTTACAATTACATAATAAGTGTCTGGTGTTGTTGCTGAATACGTAGCTGATGTTGCTCCTGTAATTGCTCCTGAAGCATTGTACCATTGGTAAGAAGGTGTTCCATCTACTACTGGCACAGCTGTTAATGTTAAACTTGTAACCGCACATGTCAATTCTCCTGCACCACTTACTGATACCGTTGGATCTGTTATGTCTTGTGTAACTTCTAAATTAGAAGATGTTACTGTACATCCATCATCTCCATCTTTTACAATTACATAATAAGTGTCTGGTGTTGTTGCTGAATACGTAGCTGATGTTGCTCCTGTAATTGCTCCTGAAGCATTGTACCATTGGTAAGAAGGTGTTCCATCTACTACTGGTACAGCTGTTAATGTTAAACTTGTAACCGCACATGTCAATTCTCCTGCGCCACTTACTGATACCGTTGGATCTGTTATGTCTTGTGTAACTTCTAAATTAGAAGATGTTACTGTACATCCATCATCTCCATCTTTTACAATTACATAATAAGTGTCTGGTGTTGTTGCTGAATACGTAGCTGATGTTGCTCCTGTAATTGCTCCTGAAGCATTGTACCATTGGTAAGAAGGTGTTCCATCTACTACTGGCACAGCTGTTAATGTTAAACTTGTAACCGCACATGTCAATTCTCCTGCACCACTTACTGATACCGTTGGATCTGTTATGTCTTGTGTAACTTCTAAATTAGAAGATGTTACTGTACATCCATCATCTCCATCTTTTACAATTACATAATAAGTGTCTGGTGTTGTTGCTGAATACGTAGCTGATGTTGCTCCTGTAATTGCTCCTGAAGCATTGTACCATTGGTAAGAAGGTGTTCCATCTACTACTGGTACAGCTGTTAATGTTAAACTTGTAACCGCACATGTCAATTCTCCTGCGCCACTTACTGATACCGTTGGTAAATCATTAATTGTAATAGATTGCGTACTACTATTAGGGCACGTACCATTTGTAGTATAAGTAACTATATATGTTCCCGGTGTTGAAGCATCTAAATCTACCTCCCCTGTAGTTGAATCTATAACCAATCCAGCTGTTGAACTAAATGTTCCTCCCGCTAATCCTGTAATTGTTGGTTCTGGATCAGTTGCATCTGCACAATATGGTGAACCTGAATAACTAAAACTAGCGTCGTCAAAAGCGTTAATGGTTACTGAATCTGTACTGCTATTTGTACAAGTACCTGCTGTACCTGTTGAATAGGTTACTGTATAAGTTCCAGGTGTTGATGCACTTAAATCTATCGCTCCTGTATTTGCATTTATTACCAATCCTGTGGTTGAACTAAATGTTCCTCCTGCTAATCCACTAATTGTAGGTGTTGGATCTGTTCCATCTGCACAATATGCTGCCACAGAATAACTAAAACTGGCATCGTCTAAGGCTTTATTTGTCAAAACAACATCATCATAATCACTACAAGCGCCATTTTCTATTGTCCATCGTAAAGTAACAGCACTACCTGAATTTACACCCGTAACGGTTGTATTAGGTGAATTTGGCGTTGTAATTGTTGCCGTTCCACTCTCTATTGTCCAAAGCCCTGTTCCGGGTGAAGGACTATTAGCCGACATATTAAAAGTTGAAGTATCACATAATGGCTGATCATCTCCAGCATTTGAGTTTATGAATGTATTTATTGTAACAGTCACTTCAAATCTCTCATCACTTTCGCAACTTCCAATAGTTTGAGTTGCAAAATAGTTTTCACCATCATCTAAAAAATCTGTTGAACTTAAAGGAGATCTATCTCCTGCTTCTGCATACCATTTAATATTATCACCAATTGCTATTAAATTTCCAACAGTTGGATTGTCTGACGAACAAAATGTTTGAATTGATTCACCTGTTGGAGCATTTGGATCACTTATAGTAACCACAACTTTAAGTCTTGTAGTACTTTCACAACCTCCTATAGTTTGAGTAGCATAATAATCTTCTTCATTTTCTAAAGCTATAGTACTATCCAATGCTGTTCCTCCAGTCGCATCTTCATACCATTGAATGGCTTCCCCTGTTGTTGTCGTTAAGTTGGCAACTGTAGGGTTATTAACGGCGCAAAACTCTTGTTCTGCTTCACCTGTAGGTGCTGAAGGATCATTAACAACAACATCAAAAATACATTCTTTTGTTATTGGATTTTCATTTAAAATAGACAATGTAGCAGTATAAATTACTGGTGTAGTTCCCACAACAAATTCATCACCTGGAATATGTGTAGAAGTTACTACAAAATTAATTCCTCCTGCACAATCTGTGTCAACAATTGTTGCGTTGTAATAAGCCTTATCAACTTCAATTTTATCACCTCCATTGGCATCATTACTAGAAAAATTAAATTTTAATTTATAAACTCCATTTGGCACTGTATCTGGAATTAAAATAGTTTGCTGACCATTTGAAGTAATACCTGTTATAGAATATGAATATAAAACAGCATTTGTATTTGGATCTAAAACATCTAATCTCCAATTTACAGTAGCAGTTACGTCTATTAATTCAATATTAATATCAGTTCCTCCACTTGAATTAAAGAAATATTGTTTTGGACTAATAAAATACGAATCTGTATATTTTGAACCTACAGAACCTGATGATTGAAATAGTCTTAAATTATCAAGACCTATTCTTTGTGCATAATTAAACTCCCAACAATTTGCTCCAAAATTACTTTCTGGTAAATCAAATTCCATAAAAAATGAATATGGATCTCCTCCGCCACCTGCAGTACAGCAAGTGTAAGAAAATTGAGGTGGTGTCCAAAATACTGGTGTACCTCCATCTCCATCTGAACAAACTGAAGCCAAATCTGAAGGCGGACAATTCGATTTTTCAATTTTACAAACTTCACCTCCTGGCTGAGCAATATTAATTGTTAATGGTGTTAAATCATCACAACCAATCATATCTTTAGCATATACAGTATATGTACCTGCTGTCAATCCATTAAATTCTCCTGTTGTATTACTAAAATCAATATTATTTAAACTATAAGAATAAGGTGCAACACCTCCAGAAGCTTCAACTTTAAATGAGCCATCATTACCCCCAATACAAAGTAAGTTATTATGTTCTGATTCAATTTCAACAACATCAACAGAATTAACCGTTACAACAACTGGCTTAACAATTACACAACCACTATTGCCATCAATGGCTTTAATATAATATGTACCATCAGTTGCTGTAGTTGGAGTATTATAAGGTATAGTAGCATCTTCATCTTCCCAGTAAGTATATGGTCCAGACAATGTACTACCAGCTGTTATTTCAGAAGCCGTAATATCAACTGTTTCTCCAAAACAAACAGCTTCAGGATTAGTTATATCCAATGCATTCGAAGTAAAACTTCTTGCTTTTAAAAAAACTCCCGCATCATATTGTTGATCACTTGCATCTGCAATAGCCATTTTCATCTTGTACTCTTGCCCAGATACTAAACCTGTATATTCAGCGGTTAACACAACAGTTCCACCATCAAATTCAGTTGAAATGTTTATATTATTATTAGCGTAATAAGCTGCATTTTGCGCAGCTACTGGGATATTGTTAATATTTGAAGGAACATAAGGATGTATTGTATTAATTGTAATTGGATCACCATTAGGTAATTTAGCTAAATTAACAGCATCATTTTGATAACCTTGTCCTCCTGCAATACCTGGACCGCTTAAAAAGAAACCAAAAACATCCTCATATTGCGTCCCACAATATTCTAAATATTCATCGGAAGCAAAAACAAATTGAAACTCAATTTTTGTTCCAATTGGTGTAAAGTTAATTTCAAGAACTGCTGCATCATACATTCTATATCCAGTAATAAGCTCTAAATCAGGATCACTAGCATTCTCATTCATTTCATCAGAATAACTTCCTGAAGAACTCGGCCCCATAGCATTTTTAATCTTACCTGTTGAAAGCAACAAACCTTCATCAATTAAAAAATTAGAAGCACTTCCATCATTAAAATAACCTAATTGCCTATCTAATGTTGTATTACCAAAGTTAGAACTCCAATTATCATTATTTCTTCTATAATAACCAAATCTAACGTCTCCTATTGTTAAACAGGTAGATGATAAAATATTTTCAACTAATTCTTTTGGCGTAGACCCATAAGTAGCATCATTATTTGGCACTAAAATACTTGATGAACCTTGTGGGGATTTAGATTGCAATGCCCCTTTACTTAATGCTTTGGAAGAAACTTGACTTTTATCAGGACTTAAACCAATCCTTTTATTATTTACCTCTTGTGAATAACCAACAGTTATCAAAAACATCAATATTAAAAAAGCGAAAAACCGAATAAAAGTAATTTTTTTCATAATCTTTTTATTTAATTAAAACTAATCTTGAAATCAAAAAATGATTTTCAAAAATTAATCTAGTAACAATATTTACTAAATTGTATATCTAAATTTAGGGGTCTATGAAACATTCTAATGAAAAAATCCATTAGATAATATAGTGGGGATTCTATATAGAGCTTATTTTGTGGGGTATAAAAATTTTGAGTCTTGTGGGGAACATTTCTCAATTACACGACAAATATAAAACAGATTTTAATTATTATTACATTTACAAAGCCTTATTTTACAACAACTTAACAAATGGATGTTTTTTAACAATAAATGGTAAAAAAATGTTAAAAAATAGCATCATAAAAATAATAAAACAACAAAAAAACAAACTATCAAACTGAAAAACAAATACTTAAGACCAAACACACAAGCAGAAAACACTCTTTAAAATTAATTTTAACTATAAATATTTTTATATTTCTTCAATTCAATAAATAATATTATATTTTTGTAACTTACTAATAGAAAAATTATTATGAATAAATATGATGTAGCCATTATAGGCTCTGGACCTGGAGGGTATGTTGCTGCAATACGTTGCGCACAATTAGGATTAAAAACTGTTATTATTGAAAAATATAATACTCTTGGCGGTACCTGTTTAAATGTAGGGTGTATCCCTTCAAAAGCATTGTTAGATTCATCGCACCATTATTATGATGCAACTAAGCATTTTGCAACACACGGTATAGAAACAAAAGGTTTAGAAGTGAATTTTAAACAAATGATTACACGAAAAAATGAAGTAGTTTCACAAACCTCTGGTGGTATCAATTATTTAATGGATAAAAATAACATTGACACACTACAAGGTGTTGGAAGTTTTAAAGATGCTACGCATATTACAATTACAAAAGCAGATGGTACCTCTGAAGAGATTGAAGCTGCAAAAACTATTATTGCTACAGGCTCAAAACCATCAACCTTACCATTTATTGAAATTGATAAAAAAAGAGTAATTACTTCTACCGAAGCTTTAAGTTTAACCGAAATACCAAAACATTTAATTGTTATTGGTGGTGGTGTAATAGGTTTAGAACTTGGTTCTGTTTACAGCCGTTTAGGTTCGCAAGTTTCAGTTATTGAATATATGCCAACTATTACTCCTGGTATGGATGCAATGCTATCAAAAGAATTGCAAAAATCCTTAAAAAAACAAGGAATTAAATTCTTTACAAGTCATAAAGTAACTTCAGTTGTAAACAATGGAGATGAAGTTATTGTTACTGCCGACAACAAAAAAGGTGTCCCAACCGAATTTAAAGGAGATTACACCTTAATTTCTGTAGGTAGAAAACCTTATACTGAAGGATTGGGATTAGAAAACGTAGGTATTAAAACTACTGATCGTGGACAAATTAAAACCAACGATTATTTACAAACAAATATTTCTAATATATATGCTATTGGTGATGTTGTAAAAGGCGCCATGTTAGCTCACAAAGCTGAAGAAGAAGGAACTATGGTTGCAGAAATAATTGCAGGTCAAAAACCACATATAGATTATAACTTAATACCAGGTGTTGTGTATACTTGGCCAGAGGTTGCTGCAGTTGGTAAAACTGAAGAGCAATTAAAAGAAGCTGGTGTAAAATACAAAACTGGTTCTTTTGCAATGCGCGCTTTAGGTAGAGCAAGAGCAAGTATGGATTTAGATGGACAAATAAAAGTATTAGCTGATGCTGAAACTGACGAAATTTTAGGAGTTCATATGATTGGTGCTAGAGCAGCAGATATGATTGCTGAAGCAGTTATCGCTATGGAGTTTAGAGCATCTAGTGAAGATATTGCACGTTCATCACATGCACACCCAACGTTTACCGAAGCTTTTAAAGAAGCTTGTTTAGCTGTAAATGATAGAGCAATACATAGTTGATTTTTAGTTAAAAGTTAAAAAGTTTAGAATAGCACTCAACAAATTAATAGATTCCTACCTTCGCAGGAGTCACATATACAAAAAAAGTCATTTCAAATTGAAATGACTTTTTTATTTTTGCCGAAATGAATAGAACAAGTTATCAATTTCAATCAGAAAATATTGCTAAACTCAAAACACAATTGCTGTTTTGGGCGCAGCAATTTAAAACTGCTGTTTGGTTAGATAGTAACAACTATCAACAAAAACATTCAAATTTTGATGCTGTTTTGGCTGTAGATGGTTTTTCTGAAATTAAATCATCTTACAAGAACGCCTTCAATAAATTAAAAGAATTTCAAACCACTACAAACGATTATATTTTTGGTTATTTAAGTTACGATTTAAAAAATGATGTTGAAAATTTAACCTCTAATAATTTTGACAACCTACATTTTCCTGATTTATATTTTTTTCAACCTAAAAAATTATTCTTCATAAAAGGAAATACAGTTGAAATTAAATATTTGAATCCATTTTCTTCTGAAATTCATTCAGATTTAAATGAAATCAATCTACGAAAAAACAACAAGCAAAAACTAGTAAACAAAAAGCAATTAAAAATAAAGCTTCGCATTCATAAAGATGAATATTTTAAAAAAATAAATTCGGTATTAAAACATATACACCGAGGAGCTATTTATGAAACCAATTTTTGTCAGGAATTTTATTGTGAAAACGCAGTAATTGATCCGGTTGAAGTCTATCAAAATTTAAATCATATTTCTAAACCTCCTTTTGCAGCATTCTTAAAATTAGATACTAAATTTTTACTTTCTGCTTCGCCAGAACGTTATTTAAAAAAAGATGGAGCTACCGTAATTTCTCAACCTATAAAAGGAACCGCAAAAAGAGCAATTTCTAAACAAGAAGATTTAAATTTAATTACAGCTTTAGAAAACAACCCAAAAGAGCGTGCTGAAAACATTATGATTGTTGATTTGGTTAGAAACGATTTATCTCGTGCGGCAATTAAAGGAACCGTAAAAGTTGATGAATTATGCAAAGTTTATACTTTTGAACAAGTACATCAATTAATTTCAACTATTTCATGTAAAGTAAAACCAACCGTTCACCCTATTGATATTATAAAAAACACTTTTCCAATGGGAAGTATGACCGGAGCTCCAAAAGTTTCTGCAATGAAAATTATTGAAGATTTAGAAGTAACAAAACGCGGTTTATATTCAGGTGCTGTTGGGTATATTACACCAAAAGGAGATTTCGATTTTAATGTAATAATACGCAGTATTTTATATAATAAATCTAATAATTATGTTTCTTATTCTGTTGGAGGAGCAATTACCGCACAATCTATACCCGAAAAAGAGTATGAAGAATGCCTACTCAAAGCAAAAGCTATGAAACAAGTTTTATTAAACATAGATAGTCGAAAGTTGAAAAAGTAAATTATATGTCAACCCGAACTTCTTTTAGCATAACGATTTTAATATTTTTTGACAGCTTCATTAAATTCAAAAAATAAATTCCAAACACTTAGAATTAATTATATTTACGCAATGAAAACAGCTTTACAAGCACACATCAATAAAAATTTAGCATTTTTAAATGGTAAAAAACTATTGATTACTATATCTGGAGGTATAGACAGCGTAGTTTTAACACACCTAATGCATTCGCTAGAATATCCAATTTCTTTAGCACATTGCAACTTTCAATTACGCGGAAAAGATAGCAACAAAGATGAACTATTTGTAACTGAATTAGGAAAAAAATTAAAAATACCTTGTGCTGTTGTAAAATTTGACACCGAAAATTATGCTATAGAAAAGGGTATTTCAACACAAATGGCTGCGCGTGAATTACGCTATAATTGGTTTGAAAAAATCATGAAAGAAAATGAGTTGGATTATATAATTACAGCACATCATAAAGACGATATTATTGAAACTGTTTTAATAAACTTAACTCGAGGAACTGGTTTAGATGGTTTAACCGGAATACCAGAAGTTAATGGACCTATAGTACGCCCGTTACTCCCTTTTTCTAGAAATGATATTTTGATTTATGCTACTAAAAATAAAATTCAATGGCGGGAAGATCAAAGTAATTCTTCAATTAAATATGTTCGAAATAAAATTAGACACAAAGTAGTTCCCTTTTTAAAAGAAATAAATCCAAACTTATTAGATTCTTTAAATAACACTCTAGAAAATTTAAGAGCAAGCCAAGAAATTGTACAAAATTGTATAGAAAATATTAAAAATGATGTAAGTATTACAACTAAAAACGAAACTCATTTTAATATCGAAAAACTGAAACAATTAAGCAATCCTAAAATATATTTATACGAACTGCTAAAAGCATATAATTTTACAGAATGGAATGATGTAACTGCGTTATTAGATGCGCAAAGTGGTAAACAAATTTTTAGCGAAACACATAGATTACTTAAAGATAGAGATGTTTTAATTTTATCTGAAATTGCAACTATTAAAAAACCAATTACCTATAAAATTACTAAAAACACTTCAAAAATAACAGTTCCGATAAAGCTTAAATTTAAAAATATAGACATTCCTTTTGATACAAAAAATCATCAAAATAAAGTTTTAGAAGAATTAATTTTTAACAAACCCAATACTATCTCTATTGATTGTGATAAAATTCAATTTCCATTAATTATAAGAAAATGGCAAAAAGGAGATTACTTTTACCCTATTGGTTTAAATGGTAAAAAGAAACTTAGCAAATTTTTTAAAGATGAAAAAATGTCGTTGCTAGAAAAAGAAAATACATGGATTTTATGTACCTTAGACAATACAATAATTTGGGTAATTGGCAAACGACTAGACGAGCGCTTTAAAGTAACAAAGACCACTTCTAAATTATTAAAAATAAAATATAAATTAGTTTAAATTCAAAAAAACATGTAACTTAATACTCTTATTTTCACTTATATCTAATACTATGTTTTCAAATAAATTTTATTTACTAATACTTTTTTTTATTACTTACAACATTTGTTTTTCACAAGAAACAAAAGTAGTATTTAAAGATAGCTTACTACCTAAAAGCATTTATTCTAAAGATATTTTAAATGATAAGTATAGTACTTTTATTACCAACAATAAGCTAAATTTAAAACAGTATAAGCTTCTTTTTGTTGATATTAACAATATTGAAAACGGTTATTTTTCAATTCCACTTAAAAACATAAACAAAGCAAGCGATTTTGTTTTTGAAACTTTTAAAGACCTTCAAAACAAACGCGATTTAGAACAAAGTTTTTTTGATGTTTCTAAACTTTACCTTCCACGTAATCCAAAAAAATAAAATCATTCACAAAAAAAACGATTTCGTTAAATTAATGTTTTAAAAACAGTTTTTTTAATTAACGTTTTGTAATTTTCGGCTAAATAACTAAAAAAGATGCATAAGCAACCAAAATTAACACGGTTTCAAGAAAACGTACTGTCTAAATACCAGATATATAATAGTATATTTATGACACTTCCATTTGATACAATTACTAAAACAGGTGTACTATTACCACTGTTTCACGAAATATGTAAAGATGGATTTTCTAAGAAATTAAACCCTACAGAAATTGTAGAAAATTTCTTTAAAACCTACCAACAAAACCCTTCAGAAGAAGAAAAAATAAATCTGCTTTTCAGATTTATTCAATATATAGAACGTCAAGTTGTTTTATTTGATGCTATTGAAGATGCTGCATTTCCAACGGTAAACAATATGGATGGTGTTGGAACCATGCGAAACTCTAAAGAAATAGCTGCGCAAGAAAACAAAAAAGAAGCTTTAAAAAAATATTTAGAAGATTTTAAAGTTCGTATTGTTTTAACTGCACACCCAACACAATTTTATCCAGGTCCAGTATTAGGAATTATTACAGACTTGGCTGATGCAATTGAAAAAAACGATTTGCTTTTAATTAATAAATTATTAGCTCAATTAGGAAAAACACCATTTTTTAAACACGAAAAACCAACTCCTTACGACGAGGCAGTTAGTTTAATTTGGTATTTAGAAAACGTTTTTTACCACTCTGTTTCAGACACTTACAACTACATACAAAGTAATATTTTTGATGGTAATAAAATTCCTAACCAAATTATTGATTTAGGTTTTTGGCCAGGTGGTGACCGCGATGGAAATCCGTTTGTAACAACAGAAATTACATTAAATGTTGCCAAACGTTTAAAACAAACAATTTTAAAAAATTACTACAGAGATATTAGAATTTTAAAGAAACGTTTAACATTTACCGGTGTTGAAAATTCTATTAACGAATTAGAAAAATTGTTGTTCGACAATAGTGTAGACCCAGAGTTAGGAACTATGCTATCTTTAACAGATTTTATTGCTAAATTAGAAGAAATTAAAACTATTATTGTTGAAAAACATCAATCGTTATATCTAGAAGAAATTAATAACTTTATAAATAAAGTACATTTATTTGGTTACCATTTTGCAACATTAGATATTAGACAAGACAGTCGTGTACACCACAATGTTTTCTCAGAAATTGTAACTACCTTACAAGAACATGGAAATACAGAATTTCCAGAAAATTATTTAGATCTTTCTGAAGATGAACAAATAGAAATACTTTCTAAAGTTAAAGGTTCTATAGACCCTTCTATTTTTGAAAATGAAATGGTTTCTAAAACTTTAGGTTCTATTTTTGCCGTAAAATCCATTCAAAAAAACAATGGAGAACGTGGTGCAAATCGCTATATAATTAGCAATAATCAAAAAGCAGTAAATGTAATGGAAACATTTGCTATGTTTAATTTATGCGGATTTAATCATAATATTACTGCAGATATTATCCCACTTTTTGAAACTATCACAGATTTAGAAAATGCTGAAAGTGTTATGGATAAATTATATGCAAACAAAGCATATATGGCACATTTAGCAGAAAGAGGGCATAAACAAACCATTATGCTTGGTTTCTCTGACGGGACAAAAGATGGCGGTTATTTAATGGCAAACTGGGCTATATTTAAAGCTAAAGAAAGTCTTACAAGAATCTCTAGAGCATACGGCATTAAAGTAATATTTTTTGATGGTCGTGGTGGACCTCCAGCTCGTGGTGGTGGAAAAACACACCAATTTTACGCATCTTTAGGTCCAACTATAGAAAATGAAGAAATTCAATTAACCGTTCAAGGACAAACAATTAGCTCTAATTTTGGAACACAAGATGCTGCACAATATAATATAGAACAATTATTAAGTGCCGGTATTGCTAACGAATTATTTAGCAATGCTAACAATGTTATGACCGAAAGCAATATTGAAATTATGGATGACTTAGCTTCGTTAAGTTACCAAGCATATTCAGAATTTAAAAATCACCCTAAATTTTTACCATATTTAGAGCGCATGAGTACTTTAAAATATTATGCAAAAACTAATATTGGTAGTAGACCATCTAAACGTTCTAGTGGTGATGAATTAAACTTTGCAGATTTAAGAGCCATACCTTTTGTAGGTTCTTGGAGTCAGTTAAAACAAAATGTACCTGGTTTTTATGGAGTTGGAACTGCTTTAAAAAAGTATGAAAATAATGGAGAATTTGATAAACTAATTGATTTCTACAACAGTTCAGATTTCTTTAAAACATTAATAGGAAATAGTATGATGTCGCTTTCAAAATCATTTTTTGGGCTAACACAATACATGGAAAAAGATGAAGAATTTGGCGAGTTTTGGAAAGTAATTTTTAAAGAGTATGAAACTACGCATCGCTTAATTTTAAAACTAACTGGTTATTCTGCTTTAATGCAAGGAAACGAAGTTGGTAAAGCATCAATTGACATACGTGAAGATATTGTATTACCACTAATAACTATTCAACAATTTGCTTTAATCAATATTCAAAAATTGCAAAAAAGCGAAAATACTGATCCTGAATTATTGAAAATATTTGAAAAAATGGTTACACGTTCATTATTTGGAAATATAAATGCCAGTAGAAATTCTGCTTAAAAATGAATTCTGTACATTTAAATAACAGCGAATATGCACCATTTTATAGCGATTATATAAAAGCTTTAGGTCAAGTTGATTTACAAACAATTTTAAAATCTTCATTAAATGATTTAATTGCAACTCTTAGTCAGCTTTCTGAAGAAAAGCTAACCTATCGTTATGCTGATGGAAAATGGAACATAAAAGAATTAGTACAGCATATTATTGATGCAGAACGAGTTTTAAGCTATAGAGCTTTGCGTTTTTCAAGAAATGATGCTACTAATTTACCTGGTTTTGATGAAGATTGGTATGTAACTTATTCTAATGGAAGTGAACGTAATTTTAAGGACATACTCTTAGAATTTACTCAAGTTAGAAATGCCACAATTTCATTATTTAAAAGTTTTACACCAGAAATGTTTTTAATGATTGGCTCTGCAAATAATAGTGATATAACTGTTAGAGCACTAGGCTTTATTATTGCAGGACATCAAATACATCATTTAAATATTATTAAAGAAAAGTATCTATAACTATTTAAAAAAAATAGGTAGCTAAAATTTAAATTTTAGCTACCTATTTCCTTTTAGACTTTTTATGTTTTAAAGCTTATATAGTATCTAATCTCCATCCTCCAAAAAGAAAATTTCGTTCACAGGTTTTTTAAAAATTTCGGATATTTTTAAAGCCAAAACCGTTGAAGGTACATATTTATTTAACTCCATAGCATTTATAGTTTGCCTACTTACTCCTATAATTTCAGCAAGCTTGGCTTGAGTTATATTATGTATAGCACGTTCTACTTTTATATTATTCTTCATAACTAGTAGACTTTTTAGTTTTATACAAAACATAATGAAAACGCATTATAAAAAATAACAAAATAGTAAACATATTATAAATCATTACGTTAAGAAAACTTAAATCAAACACAAAAAGTATAGTCAAAATCAACACTATATAATTTACATAAGTTGCCCAAATTAAACTTTCCATTCTAATTTTAGAAATATACTCATCCTCATCTTTTGTTTTTGAAAATGAGACTAAAATCCCTCCAATTATTAATAAAATTGAAGCCAGTTCGTCTGCAATATTATTATTAGACCATTGAAAAATGGGATTAGATGTTAAAAACCCTTTTTCTTCACTAAATAATGGAAAAACAGACATTTCCCATTTTGGAAATTCAAATTCATTTAAAGTTAAAATTACTCCTAAAATAATTCCAACCAAAAATAAAATCCAACCTAATGGTTTGTATTTATGCGAAAATAAAAATCGTGATTTCATATTATATCGTTTAAAATATTCTCAAATGTAAGGTTTATTTTACATATAGACAAGTAATTTTTACTATTGCGGTTTCGTAAAATTACGTATCTTTGAATTTGTAAAACTGATACGCTACATGAAAATTTTAAAAAAAATACTTCTATTAATAATTATTATAGTAGTATTTGCAATAATTAGTGGCATACTGTACTTCAACAGTTTAAAACCAAATTATTCTGGAGATTTAAAATTAACTGGAATTGAAAACAAATCCGAAATCTATTTTGATGATTTTGGAATTCCACATATTTATGCAGAAAATCAATTAGATGCTATGGTTGCTTTAGGCTATACTCATGCGCAAGATAGACTTTGGCAAATGGAATTAATGCGAAGAATTGCTCCAGGAAGATTATCGGAGATTTTTGGTGAAGATATGCTTCAAAACGACAAGTTTTTTGCAAGTTTAGGAATTGAAGAAGCAGCTATTAAATCAATTGATAAAATAAATACGAATAACGAAACCTATAAATTAGCCACTGCATATTTAGATGGTATAAATCAGTTTATGGACAATGGCCCTACTCCCATTGAATTTACTTTAATAGGAATAGAAAAAGAGCATTATCAACTAAAAGATATTTACAATATTTTAGGGTATATGTCTTTTAGTTTTGCAATGGCTCATAAAACAGACCCACTGCTTTCAGCAATAAAAGAAAAACTAGGAACAAATTATTTAAAAGACTTAAATATAACTATTGATTCTAAAACTACGCTTATAAAAAACGCCAAACAAACAGTTGAAAACTACACTAATATAGTTGCCAGTGTAAGTGAAATTATAAAAAAATCACCAGTTCCACCTTTTATTGGAAGCAATAGTTGGGTAGTTTCTGCCAACAAAACAAATACTGGAAATGTACTTTTTGCTAACGATCCACATATTACATATTCACAGCCAGGAACTTGGTACGAAGCGCATATTACAGCTCCAAATTTCGAAATGTATGGCTATTATATTGCAGGAGTTCCATTTCCGTTATTAGGACATAATCACAATTACGCCTACGGTTTAACCATGTTTGAAAACGATGATATTGACTTTTACAAAGAAGAAAATCATCCTTCAGAAAAAAATAAATACAAATTTAAAAATGATTATTTAGAGTACACATCTGCTACTAAAACCATAAAAATTAAAGATGCATCACCTATTACAATTACAGTTAGAAATTCTCATCATGGTCCAATAATAAACGATGTTTTAGAAACAGTTTCTGAAACAGATCCAATTGCAATGTCTTGGGTTTACACACAATTAGATGGCGTAGTTTTAGATGCATTACATACTATTTCTAGAGCCACTAAAATGGAAAATGTTAAAAAAGGTGCTTCTATGATTCACGCTCCAGGCTTAAATATTATGTATGGAGATACTAATGGTAATATTGCTTGGTGGGCAACCGGAAAATTGTACAAGCACAAACCTCATGTAAATAGTAAATTTATTTTAAATGGTGCTTCTGGTGAAGACGAAATTACACAATACTTAAATTTTAGTGAAAATCCAATGGCAGAAAACCCATCTTGGAATTACGTATATTCAGCCAATAACCAACCAGACACTATTGCAAACAGCCTGTATCCAGGATATTATTTACCAGAAGACAGAGCCAAAAGAATAGTGCAACTTTTAGCTCCAAAAGACAATTGGAGCAAAGAAGATATGGCAAGTATGATTAACGATGTTACCTCTGCAGTGGCTCCAGATTTAATTAAAGAATTTACAAAAATAATTGACCATACTTCGTTTTCAGAAAAAGAACAAGACGCAATTTCAATTTTAAAATACTGGGACGGATCAAACACACCAGATAAAATTGCCCCAACTATTTATAATAAATGGATTTATCTATATTTAAAAAATACGCTTAAAGATGAATTGGGCGATAAATTATTTACGCAATTAATGAGCACTCATTTAATTAAGAGAACTATTGCAGATTTAATTAAAAAAGATTCATCCGTTTGGTGGGATAATATTACAACTAAAAACATCACCGAAACCCGAAAAGATATTTTATCAAAATCTTTAGTTGAAACTGTTACCTCATTAGAAAAACAACTTGGAGTAGAAATAAAAGGTTGGAAATGGGGAAAAGTACATACTTTAGAACACGGCCATCCGTTAGGAACAATAGCTGCATTAAAAAAATATTTTAATGTAGGCCCATTTCCTATAAAAGGAGCTAGAGAAGTTATTGACAATAGAGGTTACGATTATAACGAAACTGGATTATATACGGTAAATTCGGGTCCTTCTACAAGAAGAATTATAGATTTTTCGGATATTGAAAATAGTATTAGTATCTTGCCAACAGGTCAATCTGGAAACCCATTTAGCAAACATTATAAAGATCAAGCCGAAATGTACAACAACGGAGAATTCAGAAAAATGAAACTAAATAAAGAAGAAATTATTAATAGTTCAACTAAATTAACTATTCAGCCAAAAAAATGAATAAACGAATAACCATAAAACAAATTGCAAAAGCATTAGGTGTTTCAATTTCAACAGTTTCAAAAGCTTTAAATGATAGTTATGAAATAAGTGACGAAACAAAAAGTAAAATACAAGAGTATGCCAAACTTCATAAGTACAAACCCAATACGCTTGCACTGAGTTTACAAAACAAAAAAACCAAAACAATTGGTATTATTATTCCAAATATTTTAAATTATTACTTTGCAAGAGCATTACGTGGAATAGAAAAAGTAACTACAGAAAAAGGGTATAGTATTATTACTTGTATTACTAATGAATCTTATAAGAAAGAAGTAGAAACTATGGAAATGCTTTCCAATGGTACTATTGATGGCTTTATTGCTTGTATTTCAGTTGAAACTCTAAAATTAAAAAAATTCGATCACTTTCATGATATTTTAGACGAAGAAACCCCTATTGTTTTATACAACCGTATACACAAAGATATTAATTGTGACAAAGTTGTAACAGACAATACTAAAAGTGCGTATAAAGCAACTCGTTTTCTAATGAAATCTGGCTGTAAAAATATTGCAATAATTTCAACTTCTGAAGGCTTAAACATAAACAAATCTAGAATAAAAGGGTATTTAAAAGCTCTTACAAAATATGGTATAACTCCAAACGAAAACCTAATTCTTAAACAAGAAGACGAAACCAACCTGCTTGAGCGAATTAATAATATGTTAGACAATAACGAAGTAGATGGAATCTTTTCTGTAGATGAAGTTTCTGGAGCTATTGCAACACAAGTACTAAACAATAGAAATATTAAAATTCCTGAAGAAGTATCAATTATTGGGTTTACTAATGGTATTTTATCTAGATATGGATCTCCTCCATTAACCAGTGTAAATCGTTTTGCCCATACAACTGGTGAAATTGCTGCAACACGACTTATAGATAAATTAGAAGGTAAAATTAAGTTTAACGATATTAAAACTGAAGTTATAAAAACTAAATTGGTTGAAAGAGATTCAACAAAAAAACTTTTTATAAAGTTTTAACTAAAAAGTGAAATTGCTATGCTTGTTAAAATTTTTGGTAGTGCCGTTTTCGGCGTAGAAGCAACAACTATAACGGTTGAAGTAAATATAGATAAAGGAATTGGTTACCATTTAGTTGGTTTGCCAGACAATGCTATTAAAGAAAGTAGCTATAGAATTTCTGCTGCCTTAAACAATAACAAATACAAATTACCAGGTAAAAAAATAACCATAAATATGGCTCCTGCCGATTTACGCAAAGAAGGATCTGCATACGATCTAACTTTGGCAATTGGTATTTTAGCAGCTTCAAACCAAATTAAATCCGAAAAAATTGGGGATTATATTATTATGGGAGAACTTTCTTTAGACGGAAGTTTACAACCTATAAAAGGAGCTCTACCAATAGCAATTAAAGCGCGAGAAGAAGGCTTTAAAGGATTTATTTTACCAAAACAAAACGCTAAAGAAGCTGCAATAGTTGGTGATTTACAAGTATATGGTGTTGAAAACATTACTGAAGTCATTAATTTTTTTGATGAAAAAAAAGAACTCGAACAAACCATAATCGATACACGTGCCGAATTTTATAAAAGCCTAGACAATCCAGAATTTGATTTTGCTGATGTAAAAGGTCAAGAATCTGTAAAACGTTCTATGGAAATAGCAGCTGCAGGTGGACATAATATTATACTTGTTGGACCACCAGGAAGTGGAAAAACAATGCTAAGCAAACGCTTACCTTCCATTTTACCACCAATGACGTTACAAGAAGCTCTAGAAACAACAAAAATACATTCTGTAGTTGGCAAAATAAAAGATAGTGGTTTAATGTGTCAACGCCCATTTCGCTCTCCGCATCACACAATTTCAGATGTTGCCTTAGTTGGTGGAGGCCAATATCCACAACCAGGTGAAATTTCTTTATCACATAATGGCGTGTTGTTTTTAGATGAATTACCAGAATTTAAACGCACCGTTTTAGAAGTAATGCGTCAACCTTTAGAAGACAGAGAAGTTACAATTTCTAGAGCTAGATTTACCGTTACTTACCCAAGTAGTTTTATGTTAGTTGCTAGTATGAATCCGAGTCCAAGTGGTTATTTTAACGATCCAGATGCACCAGTAACCTCTTCACCTGCTGAAATGCAACGTTATTTAAGTAAAATTTCTGGACCACTTTTAGATAGAATAGATATTCATATTGAAGTCAACCCAGTACCCTTTGAAAAACTTTCCGAAGAACAATTAGGAGAACCAAGCAAATTTATAAGAGAACGTGTTACTAAAGCACGGGAAAAACAATCTGAACGCTTTTTAGAAATCGAAAACGTACATTACAATGCACAAATGAGTGTAAAACAAATTCGTAAATTCTGTAAACTAAGTGAAGAAAGTAAAAATCTCTTAAAAAACGCTATGGAGCGTTTAAACCTTTCTGCCAGAGCTTACGATAGAATTTTAAAAGTTGCACGTACAATTGCCGACTTAGAAGGTGTTAAAGACATTTCATCTAACCATATTTCAGAAGCTATTCAATACAGAAGCTTAGATAGAGAAGGTTGGTTAGGTTAATTAATTTAACTTTGTTTTCTCTTTAAATAAATATTATACACCAACCCAATTAAGATTAAAGCTATTCCTAATAAAGTCCATAAATTATATACTTCTCCAAACCAAGAAGCTCCTATTATAATCATAAAAACAACTTCTAAATATTTTAATGGAGCAATTACATTTGTTTCATGAGATTGGAAAGCTTTTGTCATATATAATTGACCAACATATCCAAAAATTCCTAAACTTAATAAAAGGAGCCATTCTACATTACTAGGTGTTTTCCAATTATTTATAGACATAATACCACCAAAAACAAAAGCCATTACCATAAAATAATTGATAATTACCAATGGGTTTTCTGTATCTTTTATTTTACGAATTACCACAAATATTACACCTAAAGAAATTGCAGATAAGATTACAAAAAATAACCCTATTGAATTCACTTCTACACCAAAACCCTTAATTATTAAAACACCTATAAAAGCTAATAAAAATAAAAACCATTGCATTGGTTTTACTTTTTCTTTTAAAAAAATAAATGCAAAAATTGCAGCAAAAATAGGAGAAGTATATCTTATTGAAACTGCAGTACCTACCGCTAAATAATTTAGAGAATGAAAAAAACAAGTTAAAGATATTACCCCGGCTGCACCTCTAATAATTAACAACTTTTTATTATTTCCTAAAAAAGAAACTTTTTGTCTTATAATTAATGGCACTGTAAAAAATAGGGTTCCTATAGATCTAAAAAAAACAATTTGATACGCGCTAAAATCATTTAAATATTTTACAACTGCATTCATTAGTGAAAATGCAATTACACTAAAAATCATATAAAAAATTGCTGTTGTATTTTTCATAGTGTCTGGGTTTCTTTTTTAATAGCTAAATACTTTTGCGAAAGTAACAATTTCTATAATTGAATTTGTTATTTAATGTTTAAAGATGAAATTTATTTAATAAGTTAACTCGTAATTTTATATAAAAATAAAATAAAGCACACTTTATAATTAAAAAAGGGGCTTTTTCCCCTACCTAAAAAAGTGAAATACCTCCTATACTTAAACCTGAAAACAAGATACTTTTACATTAGGAAAAAGATTAATCAAGTAGTATAATTAGAGGAGATTGCATCAAAACCACTCAAATATTGAGTGGTTTTATTTGTTAACACTATTATATACTTAAATTTTCAGCAACAATTGACTTTACATTTTCTGTTAAAGAAGTAATTCCTTTATAACTAGAATGCTCTAAAACAATTACTACCAAATCCTCTTCTAAATACTGTGTTAGTCCGGTACTAAACCCATTCCATTTACCGTGGTGATAAACAATATTATTATCTTTTGGGTCTATTCTAAATCCAAAACCATACGGAATTTCTCTTTTATAAATTGTTTCTCCTTTGGTATACATTAATTTTAATAATTCTTTTGATATTAGGCTACCACTATTCAATCCTAAAATCCATCTATACAAATCTTCACTAGTGGTATAAACATTTTTATCACCAACTATAGCATCGTTAACAGTACTATTTATTTTTAAATGCCTCCAACCTTTATAAAGTCGATAACCATCTAACTGATTTTTTCGAACACTATCATTTTCAAAACTATACACAAAAGTGTTTTTCATATCTAATGGATCAAAAATATTTTGTTTTACAAAAGTGCTAAAACTTAAACCAGATACCTTTTCTACAATAGAAGCTAAAACCAAATAACCTGTATTTGAATAGTCAAATTTTTGTCCTGGTTTATAAAATCTCTGCACCTTGCTAGATGCAATTAAATCCATCATTTCACTATTGGTTGGAGCAGCTTGTTTTTTCCACTTATGCTCTGCAATCCAAAAATATTTTGGCAAACCTGCAGTATGGTTTAATAAATTTTTAATGGTCACCTGCTCGTAAGGAAAATCTGGGAAATAATTAGTTACAGTGTCGGTAAGTTTAATTTTATTTTCTTGATATAGTAACATTATAGCTGTGGCAGTAAATTGTTTACTTACTGATGCCAATTGAAATAATGATGTTTTATTAATTGGTTGTTTCTTTCTAAAATCTGCATAACCAACTTGGTTGTTATATACTATTTTTCCATTCTTAGCTACTAAAACTGATCCGTTAAAATCCTGTCTTTTATTAATACGTTGTAATAAAGAATCTAATTTATGATTTACTTTTTTTGTCTTTTCTAAAGGGTAATATTCAAGTGAAATTGGTTTTTTAACCTCAATTTTAATGGTTTTGGAAGTGTTTTTCACTAATTCCGAACTTGGTGATATTTCGGTTTTAGTATTAAAAGATAAAATAATTAATATAATTATTAAAGGGAAAACGATGTACTTAAAATATTTTTTCAAACGGGGCTAATTTTAAAGCTAGCTAATTAACAATCTATTCTATAATTTTCAAAATAGAAATTCCGTTTTAACATTTTTTTTAAAAAATGGAATAAGAATTAACCTATTTAAATACAATTTTACCACACAAAAACATCAATTTTTAAAAACCAACAGCAACAATTAAAAGCATACTACTTTTTATGTAAACTTTATGTAAATATTTTATTATTACTTCCTAAAATGTAACTGTCATATAATTTTGAATTAATAGAAAAGTAACATAACTGAGATACTTTTATTCTCTAAAATTTTAATTCAAACTTAAACACATGCAAATTAAAAAATTACTTACATTTTTCACCTTATTTTGTACACTTATTGCAAATGCCCAAAATACAGGAACTTTAAAAGGCACAATTACTACAGAACAAGGAGAGCTTGTTTATGGAGCAAATATTTTAATTAAAAGTATCTCATTAGGAACAACTTCAAACGAATCTGGAAATTACTTGATAAAACAAATTCCAACAAATAACTATACTATTGAAATTTCTTATTTAGGATACAATACTATTACTAAAAACATTCAAATAACAAACACTGAAACTATTCAAAACTTTGTTTTAAAAGAAAGCTCTTTTCTTTTGGAAGGAATTGTAGTTACATCACAAAAAAGAGAACAAAAAAACAAAGAAGTACCAATTGCAATAACCTCTTATGGCACAGAATTTATTGAAAATCAAGGGACTTTTGAATACGATGCTTTATCGGAATATGTACCTGGTTTTCAGGTTCAAATACAAAGTGTAAACAATCCAGGAATTGTAGTTAGAGGGATTACAAGTGATAGTGGAGATTCTAGAGTAGAACCAAGAGTTTCCATTTTTCAAGACGGCGTTTCAATTAGTAAATCTAGAGGTTCTGTTGTTGAATTATTTGACATAGAACGTGTAGAAGTTTTAAAAGGTCCACAAGGGACTTTATTTGGAAGAGGCGCTCAAATTGGCGCAATGCACATTATACAAAACAAAGCTAAGAACGAAACCTCTGGTGCTATAAAATTAGGATATGGTAACTTTAACCAAAATTTAATTACTGGATATTTTAATGCTCCTTTAGCAAAAGATAAACTTTTTTTTAGAGCTGCTGCAATTTATAATTCTAGAGATGGATATATAGAAAATGTTTCTGGTGGCGATTTAAACGGTAAAGAAACAACTGCTTTTAGAGCTTCATTTAAATATTTAATGAGTGATGCTACTTCATTAGATGTAATTGCTAACTGGCAAAAAGACACACCTCCTGGAACTTCGTTTAAAAGTGGCTCATTTGCTCCAATTAACGGCAATTTAAATCCAAATACCTTTGCAGATTTAGAAAGAGGTGAAGATTTAGGTTTAGACAGAACCGTTTATGGTATTACAGCTATTTTAAACCATCGTTTTAATACTATGTGGGACTTAACTTCAACAACAGCTTATAGAGAGTTTGACTCTAACGAAGCTTTTGATGCCGATGGAACTGCTGCTCCTGCCCTATTTTTTAATGAAATTTCTGAAGGTAAACAATTCAGTCAGGAATTTAGATTTAATTTTGATAACGATAAAAAATTTAGGGGTTTCTTTGGTGCTAATTTCTTTTATGAAGATGGTTCGCAAAGTGTTCCTTGGGAGTATAACGAACAAAGTTTAGCAATGCTACTTTTAAACCCTGCTACTTTTATAGTTGAAGGAACCCCTATGCTATTGCCAGCAATTCCAAATGATCCAGCTACTTTTGGACCAATTGCAGGTGCTCCATTAAACGATTTTAATACTGAAACTTACACCAATTTTGGAGAAAATTATTCTGGAGATATTTTTATTGATGCTTCTTATGATGCAACAGAAAAATTATCTTTCACAATAGGTTTAAGAGCTACTTTAGAAAATATAAATGCTGCTTATCAAGTAATCGATTCAGAAAATCCTTCTTTTTTAGGTTATGTTTCTGGTAACTTTCCAAATGTATTAAACGTATCTACAAATGGAGAAAAAATTAAAGCTAGTGATAACTTTTTATCAGCAGTTGGACGTGTAGCAGCAAACTACACTGTAAATGATAATATTACATTATTTAGTACCGTTTCTAGAGGAAGAAGACCGAACGTAATTAATATAACAGCAACAGAAACCAATATTTTATCAGATGAAATTGTAAACTCTTATGAAATAGGAGCTAAATCATTATTTTTAAATAACAGATTACAATTCGACATAAACGCTTATATCTATGATTATTCTAACTTCCAAACTTCTGTTACTAAATACGAAGACGGAACCTTAACAAATACAACAGAAGATAGTGGTAATGCAAGTTCTTTTGGTTTTGAAGCTGCAATGCAATATGCTTTTTCAGAAACTTCAAGCTTTTTTGCTAATTATGGTTATATAGATGCAACTTTTGATAATGAAGATTCTGATGGAAATCCACAAGAATTGGCAGGAAACACATTTAGATTAACTCCTAAAAATTCATTTGCTTTCGGATTAAACATCAACCCAAAATTAAATGACAAATTAACTTTGTTTATCAGACCTACATATACTTACAAATCTAAAGTCTTTTTTGAAGAAACTAATTTACCTAACATTTCACAAGATTCGTATGGTTTATTAAATTTTAGAACAGGAATTACAATAGATAAAAAATATGAATTAAGCTTTATAATGAGCAATGTTCTTGATGAAGAATATATTATTGATGCTGGAAACACAGGTGGAGCTTTAGGTATACCGACATATATAGCAGGTGCACCAAGATTTTATAGTGTACAAGCAAAAATTAATTTTTAGTACCTTACAACCCAATAGCAACTTACAATTTTTACAGTAAGTTGCTATTTAAAATTAAATTCCAATGAAAAAAACAATAGTACTATTCCTTTTTTTAGCAACAAGCTTTTTAGTAAAAGCACAAGAAGTAGCTCAACTTAATAAATTAGCAGCTATAGAAAATACTATAAATATTTCTGAAGCCGCTACCGAAGGAATAAAACCTAACAACCAAGCTAAAATTATTTGGGCAAAAGATTACAAGCAACAACAAACCCAAATTGCATTTGTGTACTTACATGGTTTTGGCGCTAGCAATAGAGAAGGCGAACCAATAATGTCTATGCTTTCAAAAAAATACAACGCCAATGTTTATATGACGCGTTTAAAAGAACACGGATTAAATAGAGATGATAATTTTAAAAATTTAACACCTGAAAACTATATAGCATCGGCTCAAAAAGCCTTAGCAATAGGGAAGCAATTAGGAAAACAGGTGATTTTAGTAAGCACATCTACCGGTGGAACTTTAAGTTTAAAATTGGCTTCAGAAGATAATTCTATTGCTGGCTTGGTACTATATTCTCCTTTTATTGATCTTATAAATCCTTCGTTTAAAGCTATTGCTTCTCCTGAAGGAAAAGCAGGATTTATTAAAATGAATGGAAGTGAAATTTTAAAACAAAACAGACCTGAAGAAGAAGCTAAATATTGGTCAACTACATACCATATTAATGGTTATGAAGCTCTGATTAAAATGTTAACAAGCACTATGATTACTGAAACTTTTTCAAAAGTAAAAACTCCAGTTTTTATTGGATATTACTATAAGAATGAAAAAGAACAAGATAAAGTAGTTTCAGTACCTGCTATTTTAAATATGTTTGATGTTTTAGGAACACCAGCATCTAAAAAAATGAAAGTTGCTTTTCCAAATACAGGAAACCATGTAATTGCGTGCGATTTAAGATCTAATGATTGGGAAAATGTATACAACAAAACAGTTACCTTTATAGACAGTTTAATTTTAAATACTATGAATACGTATAATTTTGAATTACAAGGACACAGAGGAGCAAGAGGTTTAGAACCAGAAAATAGTATGCAAGCCTTTAAAAAAGCATTAGAATTAGGTGTAAACACCCTAGAACTAGACGTAGTTATTAGTAAAGATCATAAAGTTTTAGTTTCTCATGAACCTTGGTTAAATTTTGAAACCACATTAGATTCAAAAGGAAATAAATTAACAGAAGAAACTGCTTTAGCATATAACATTTACAAAAATAATTACAGTGACATTAAAAAATATGATATCGGTTCAATTGGCGATCCAAAATTTCCAGAACAAAGAATAGTTACCGCCTATAAACCATTATTAGCCGAAGTTATAACTTATGCTGAAGCTACAAATCCTGAAATTCTTTATAATATTGAAATTAAAAGTACACCTACAGAAGAGGCTAAAGGTTACCAGCCAAGTGTTGCTAAATTTTCTGATTTAGTAGTAGAACAATTAAAAAAAGCCAATTTACCTTTAAAAAGAGTAGTAATACAAAGTTTTGACCCTAGAGTTTTGGAATATCTCCATAAAACACACCCTGAGTATAAATTATCATTTTTAACCTATCAAAATAATTTTGAAACAAATATGAAGATGCTAAGTTTTATTCCAGAAATCTATAGTCCTTATTATATTTTATTAACCAAAGATGAAGTTGCTAAAATTCAAAATAACCATATGCAAGTAATTCCGTGGACAGTAAATGACAAAGAAGCTATGATTAATCTACTAAATATGGGTGTAGATGGAATTATTACCGATTATCCAAATATTGCAATTCCATTAAGAAAATAGATTGCTTGTTATATAAAACAAAAAAGCTGTTTAAAAAGAACATTAACGTCAACCTGAACTTAATTCGGAATGACGTGTTTTGCTCCTTTTAAACAGCTTTTTTATAGGTATAAAACTTTTAATATCTATAATATTCTGGTTTAAATGGTCCTTCAACCTTTACACCAATATATTTAGCTTGATCTTCTCTAAGTTCTGTTAATTCAACACCAATTTTAGCTAAATGTAGTTTTGCTACTTTTTCATCTAAATGTTTTGGTAACATATATACTTTATTCTCGTAAGCATCTCTGTTATTCCACAATTCTAATTGAGCCAATGTTTGGTTTGTAAATGAATTACTCATTACAAAACTAGGATGCCCAGTTGCACAACCTAGGTTTACTAAACGTCCTTCTGCTAAAACAATAATTTCATTTTCGCCAACAGTATATTTATCAACTTGTGGTTTAATTTCCACTTTTGTTGAACCGTATTTACCATTTAACCAAGCCATATCAATTTCATTATCAAAATGTCCAATATTACAAACTATGGTTTTATCTTTCATTGCCTCAAAATGGTGACCTTGAACAATATCTTTATTACCTGTAGTTGTAATAACAATATCTGCATTTCCAACAACAGTTTCTAATTTTTTAACTTCAAAACCATCCATTGCAGCTTGTAAAGCACAAATTGGATCAATTTCTGTTACTGTTACAATAGCTCCAGTTCCTTTAAATGAAGCCGCTGTTCCTTTTCCAACATCTCCATAACCACAAACAACAACTCTTTTACCAGCTAGCATAATATCTGTTGCTCTTCTAATTGCATCTACAGCACTTTCTCTACATCCATATTTATTATCGAATTTAGATTTTGTTACTGAATCGTTTACATTAATTGCAGGAATTGGTAATGTACCAGCTTTCATTCTGTCATATAAACGGTGAACTCCTGTAGTTGTTTCTTCAGAAAGGCCATTAATTCCAGCAGCTAATTCTGGATATTTATCCAATACCATATTGGTTAAATCTCCTCCATCATCTAAAATTAAGTTTAATGGTTTTCTTTCTTCTCCAAAAAATAAAGTTTGTTCAATACACCAGTCAAATTCTTCTTCACTTAAACCTTTCCAAGCGTAAACTGAAACTCCTGCAGCAGCAATTGCAGCAGCAGCTTGGTCTTGTGTTGAAAAAATATTACAAGAACTCCAAGTAACCTCAGCTCCTAGGTCTACCAACGTTTCAATTAAAACTGCCGTTTGAATAGTCATATGTAAACAACCTGCTATTCTTGCTCCAGCTAAAGGCTTTTGTCCTTTATATTCTTCTCTTAAACTCATTAAACCTGGCATTTCAGCCTCTGCTAATTGAATTTCTTTACGTCCCCAATCTGCAAGATTGATATCTTTTACTTTATATTTTACGTAAGATGATGTTTCTGTACTCATATTTATTAAATTTGTTTTTTATTTAAAACAATTCACATTTTTTGTTTTAAAGTTTTGCAAAAGTACAAAATACATTTGAGAATATAAATGCCTTTATTTAAAACAATTAAACCTAATAAACATACCACAGTTTTTGTGTGGAAAATTGATGAACCCATTAAAACCTTATCTAAAGGTATTGTTTTAACCGAGAGAAGTAAAAACAGATTGCTTTCTATGAAATCTGAAATACATCGTCGAGGTTTTTTAAGTGTGAGACATTTATTAAAAATGGCTGGTTATACAGATCTTGATTTGTTTTATAATGGTAATGGAAAACCACATTTAACCGACGGAAAGCATATTTCCATTACGCATTCTTTTAATTTTTCAGCCATTATTGTTAGTGATTTTGAAGTTGGAATTGACATTGAAAAAAACAGAGAAAAAATAAAAGTAATTCAACATAAATTTGTCAATTTTGAAAGAGGATTTATTCATAAAGATGATGATTACATTCAACAACTTACCGTTATTTGGGGAGCTAAAGAAAGTTTGTATAAAATTTACCCTCACGGAGGTTTAACTTTTAAAAACGATATTGATATTAACTCATTTCAAATTGCCGATAAAAAAACTACTGGATATATAAAAGCTAAAGATTGGAATAAAAATTACACCATTAAATTCCATCAAATTGAAGGTTTCACTTTGGTTTATGCTCTTGCTAATTCAAAAAAATAATAATTACAATTTTTAAAACAACCTAAATTATACTTTTCAATAAAATGAACGAAATCTTCAACTACCTTTTTGGACAATACCAAGGATATGAAAATTTAGACATAGCCCTAGAAATTATAGCAGTAATCTTTGGTTTTTTATCTGTTTGGTATTCAAAAAACAATAAAATTTGGGTTTACCCAACCGGAATGATTAGCACCAGTATTTTTGTGTATTTACTATTAAAATGGAGTTTGCTAGGTGATATGATGATTAATGCTTATTATTTTATAATGAGTATTTATGGATGGTATATATGGACCAGAAAAGTAGATGCATCGCACAATACACCTATTACTTCTATAACAAAAAAAGAACAACTAATTTCTGTGCTACTATTTATTACAACCCTAATATTTGTTTATATAATATACAAAAGCTTTGATAAGTGGACCAGTTGGGTAGCATACGTTGATACTGTTACAACTGCCATATTTTTTGTTGGAATGTGGTTAATGGCTCGCAAAAAAATTGAAAATTGGATTTTTTGGATTATTGGAGATGTAATTTCAGTTCCTTTATATTTTTATAAAGGCTTTACGTTCACAAGTTTTCAATACCTTATATTTACAGTAATCGCAATTTATGGATATATTGAATGGAAAAAACTCTTAAACAAACCAATAGAAATATTGTAAAAATTGTGCTATTTGGACCTGAAAGCACTGGTAAAACAACACTTTCTAAACAATTAGCCCGACATTATAATACTGTTTGGGTGCCAGAATACGCACGCACTTATTTACAAAATAAATGGAATAATAAACGTGAGTATTGCGATAGTGATGATCAACTTCCAATAGCTTACGAACAAATAAAATTAGAAAATAAATTAGCCAAAAAAGCAGATAGACTTCAAATTTGTGATACCGATTTATTAGAAACAGTAGTTTATTTTGAAAATTATTACGACAAAAATATTGACGCTAATTTAAAAAAGGCTGCCTTAGAAAACACTTACGATTTGTACCTTTTAACTTATATTGACACTCCTTGGGAAGCAGATGACATTAGAGAAAACCCTGAAAAAAGACAAGAAATGTTTGAAGTTTTTGAAAACGCTTTAATAAAATATAACAGACCTTACATTTTATTAACAGGAAGCAAAAAAAACAGACTTAATTTAGCAGTTACAGCAATTGATAAAATCTTAGCTTCAAAACCTAATTTACAGAGATATTCAGTAACTTAACTAAATGAACAAAGAAGCACTTATAAAAGAACTTAAATTTAAAGCTGTTAGAAGTAGCGGTACTGGCGGGCAACATGTAAATAAAGTGTCTTCTAAAGTAGAGTTATTTTTTGATCTTCAAAATTCTTTTGAATTTTCTGAAGAAGAAAAACAACTACTCAGTAAAAATTTAAGAAGCAAACTCACAAAAGAAAATATATTGTTACTTTCTTGTGATGAAAGTCGAAGTCAGCATAAAAATAAAGAAATTAGTATCAATCGTTTTTTAAAACTCATTAAAAATGGTTTAAAAGTTCCAAAAAAAAGAAAACCAACAAAACCCAGTAAATCTAGCATTCAAAAACGTTTAGACACAAAGAAAAAACACGCCTATAAAAAATCCTTTCGAAAAAAACCTGAAGTATAATTTATACAGTTTTCAAAATTATCATACAATTAAACAGTACTGCACTCCTAATAAAATCAATAGCTACAGCCAATTTTATTTTAATTAATTTTTAAAAAATAAAATTTTCTTTTAAAAAGAATACATGTTCTGTCATATTTTATTTGTAGCTTTGTCGCATCTCAAAAGGGGTGCCGATAACGGCTGAGATCAAACCCATTGAACCTGAACAGGTAATGCTGTTAAGGGACGTTCAAAACAGAGCAATCTGTCGTGGAAAATAACTAAGTATAATTATTCAAAACATCGATTAATTACCTCTTTTTATATCGTTTTATTTTCAAAAAAATGAAACAATATTTAAAACCAAAGTTTAAAAAAGTGAAGCACTTAGTAGCTTTTTTAATTATTGCATTTTCAATAAATGCAAATGCGCAAGAACTATTTACACTCTCAGGAAAAGTAACCGACGGAAACAATCCAGTTCCAGGAGCTAGCATTTTAGTAAAAGGAACCAAACAAGGAGTAGCCTCAGATTTTGATGGAAATTTTTCAATCTCATTAAAAAAAGGAAATTACACCTTAATTGTAAGTGCTATTAGCAAACCAAAAGAAATAACTATTAATTTAACTAAAAACACTTTTATCACCATAAATATGGAAGATAGTTTTGTAAATCTAGATGAAGTATTGGTTTCTGCTGTTCGGGTAAAATCGAGTTCTCCAGTAACCCACAGTAACGTTACTAAAGAAGAACTAGAAAAACGTAATTTAGGTCAAGATATTCCTGTTTTACTTAACTATTTACCTTCAGTTACAAGCTCCTCTGATGCTGGTGCTGGTGTTGGATATACATATATAAGAGTTAGAGGTTCTGATGCTTCTAGAATAAATGTAACATTAAATGGGATTCCGTATAATGATACCGAGAGTCAAGGTACATTTTGGGTAAATTTAGGAGATTTCACATCCTCAACACAAAGTATTCAATTACAGCGTGGTGTGGGTACCTCTACCAATGGTGCAGGTGCTTTTGGTGCTAGTTTAAACTTATTAACAGATGCTATTTCTGAAAATGCTTACGGAGAAATAAGTAGTGCGATAGGATCTTACAATACATATAAAAACACCGTTAAATTTAGCACTGGAAAAATTAATGACCATATTGAAATTGCAGGTCGTTTTTCTAAAATAGATTCAGATGGGTATGTAGATAGAGCTTTTTCTGATTTAAAATCGTATTTTTTACAAGCTTCATATGTAGATAAAAATACTTTAATTAAAGCTATTACCTTTGGAAATGAAGAAAAAACATATCAGGCTTGGTATGGTCTTACTGCTGAAGAATTAAAAGAAAATAGAAAACAAAATCCTTACACCTATGATAACGAAACCGATAATTATTGGCAAGACCACTATCAACTTCATTGGAATGAAAAATTAAATGATAAATGGTCTACAAATCTTGGATTGAATTACACAAAAGGTAAAGGATACTTTGAACAGTATAAAGAAGGAAGCGCAATATCTAAATACAACAATATTGTTGAAGCTACTGGAACAGACTGGTATGGTAGCCCTGCAACAGATCTAATTGTAAGAAGATGGTTAGATAACGATTTTTACGTTTTAAACTTTAATGCTAATTACAAAAATGAAGCTTATGAAGTTATTTCCGGAATTTCTGCAAGTAACTATAAAGGAGACCATTTTGGTGAAGTAATTTGGGCTAGACAATTTGCTGCAGATGCAAACATAAGAGATCACTATTATTTTAGCGATGCTACAAAAAATGAATTTAGCATTTACTCTAAAGCTTCTTTTAAAATAAATGAAAATTTAAGTGGTTTGGTTGATTTACAAGGTAGATTTGTAAACTATGAAACTGATGGCTTAACTTCAGACAGAGACCCTTTAAATATTGATAAATCATATAATTTCTTTAATCCAAAATTTGGTTTAACATATAAAGTTAACAATAGTAATAGTATTTACACATCTTTTGCTAGAGCAAATAGAGAACCTAATAGAGATGATTTTAAAAATGGCTCAAATGTTAAAAATGAAATATTAAATGATATTGAATTGGGTTGGAGATTAAATAATAAAGCCATTAGCTTAAACACCAATTTTTATTATATGCAATACAAAAATCAATTAATTCAAACTGGAGGATTAAATGATGTTGGTGAATATTTAAGAGAAAATGTTGAAGACAGTTATAGATTAGGTTTAGAGATTGATGCTAATTTTAAAATTACAGATAATTTATCTATTAGTCCAAACTTTACATTAAGCTCTAATAAAATTAAAAACTTTATTTTAGAAAGAGATGGAAATAGCAAAAATATTGGGACAACTAATATTGCTTTTTCACCAAATACAATAGCCGGAAATTCAATTAATTACCAGCCAACTGAAAATTTAACAATCACCTTTTTATCAAAATTTGTAGGCGAACAATATTTAAGTAATACAGATACTGAAGCGTCTAAAATAGATAGTTATTTTACAAGTGATTTAAACTTAACATATACCATAAATCCAAAATCTATATTTAAATCTATTGTAATTTCTGGAGTAGTTAACAACATATTCAATAAAGAATATGTAGACCGAGGATATACGTATTTAGATTATTGGTCAACTCCTAATAATTCATTTGAAGTTCAGGGCTATTTTCCACAAGCAACTAGAAATTTTTTAGTTGGAGCTACATTTAAATTTTAATAAACATTATACAAAAGAAAACCGAGGCAAATGCCTCGGTTTTCTTTTGTATTAAACTCTTTACTCTTACTTTTCAATTTCACAAGTATTTATCTTGAAAATTGAATATAAGGGGCAATTGCCTATAAGTGCTGTAACTACTAATATTGCTGCAATAGCATATAACAATACTTGTACCCAGCTTGCTTCAATTACCGTGGAATACGCAAAATAACCTATTGCAATTCCTAACATTATTCTAATAATTCTGTCGGTACTTCCAATATTAAGTTTCATAATTATATATTGTTTTTATTAATACAATAATATACGAAATTTTTAATTTAGAAGCTATTCTTTTAACAAATTTTCATTACACTTATTCGCTTTCTGAAGTCATTCTACCAGTGGCGCAACTTACAAAAGATTTTGCTTTATGAATTATTGTATTAGCATCACCAACTTCTGGATATCCCATAGAAGCTAACTTGCTTTTAACGCTTTTTAAAACGGTTTCTTCTGAAGAATTAACGCCTACTTTAGAAGTTTCTAAATCAATATCTACTTCAGTAACTCCTTCAATAGTTAATAATCCCTTTTTTATAGTATTGGCACAACCGCCACATTTTAAATTTAATATTTCTAATGTTGTCATAATTTAATTTTGTTTATATCATTTAATTTTGAGGTTTTAAGAGTGCCCTCCTACCACAATTCTCATAACTTTCAAATTTAGTTTAAAAAAATTATAAATTTGAAATATAAAGAAAGATCTCATAAATCGTACCATTCTTGTTGGTTCGGTTGCAAATGACATATCGCTATATGGAGTTGTTTTTTTTATACTATTTTTCATAATACTTCTGGTTTTTTAAAGGTAAAAACGGTTGAATATCACTGCTATTCTGTTTAATATATAATACAGTATTACTATAAAATTACACTTTATTATTAATTTTTTATTATTTATTCAGGTATTAACCACCAAAATGGTTTCGCTTTTGCTTTATAAATAAACATATAATGCATAAATAACTTCATCCAATGTCCTGCGGTACCAACAACTCCAACAGTATCGTTAATATTTCGTCCCCATTTTGGGTATTTTTCCCAATCTGGCACTATTGGATTTACTGTCATAACTGCAGCTTGTCCTTTTGAAATTCCATATCCTGCAGAAACTATACAAGCAGCTCCCATACTAGCCATAGATGCTTTATGTTTGTGTTCTATTTTACCTGTTTTTATAGCATGTATTATATTTTGGGCAACAATTTTACCAATTACACCCGATGGCATTCCTGTTCTTGGTGGCGTTGGAAATATTTTTGTTCCATTAGGGCTTTGCATTGGTTTAGACATACCGTGTGGTGGAGCAAATGCAATACCAGCTGCATACACATTATCGTATTTTACACTTTGATACGTTAAAGGCCAATCTTCGGCTTTCCATTCTTCGTATGGTTTTGGTGTATAATCTGCATCTACTTTCATCATTCCATTTGCTGCAAAAACTTCCGCGCTAATATCTTCATTATTTTTATTAAAAGCTTTCATTCCTGCACCTGAAAAACCAGGAATTAACATTGCAAAATCAAAATTAACTGTTTTATGTTCTCCTTCTAAATTCTCGTAATGTGCAACTCCTTTTTCTATTTTTTGAACACCTGCTCTTTTAATCCAACGAATACCGTATTCTTTTAAAATTGATTCAGCAAATATTTTTGTTGGAGTTACATAACCATTTCTTTTAATATAGGCTCCTCCCATTCCAAAATCACCTAATTCATATTCATTAGTAATCCAAATCATCTCAGCCAAATGCAATAGCTTTCTTTTTTTAATTTCGAAGGCTATATTTAATACATACTCAAAAGCAGCTCCTTGACAAGTTGCCAATGGATGTCCAGTACCTATTAAAAAGGTTTGTTTTTCTCCATTTTCCATCTTTTCTAAAGCACTTTGAAGCTTTGTCCAAGCGTGAGAAGCATGGTCATAAGTACATACAGATTCTGTAAAATATTTTGGACCTAAACCTTCAGTTCCTTCAAAATTAAGTTTTGGACCTGTAGCATTAATTAAATAATCATATGAAACTTTTTCTATAGTATCTTTTTTATCTTCAGAAACATATTTAATAGTGACAAAACCTTGCTTTTGCTCTGTATCTCCTTCAGGATGAATAGAAACAGCCAATGCTTGTTTATAATTTACTCCCATTTTTTTATAAACAGGTGCTAACTTAAACTTTACTTGATCTGGTGTCATTAAACCAACTCCAACCCAAATATTTGATGGAACCCATTGATAATTACTGTTAGGTGAAACCATTACAACTTCGTGATCTTTTTTTAAGTGTCTACTTAAATAAGAAACCGCTGTATGACCAGAAATTCCAGCGCCTAAAACAACTACTTTTGCCATAATATATATATTATTTATTAAATGCTATACTCCAAACCCCTCTTACATCTCCTTCATTATAACCAGTTGCAATATCAAAAGGGTAGGTTAATTTTATAATTGAATCTGTTTTGGCGGTCATTGTTTCGTTTACTTTACCATGGCAAACCAAACAGTTAGCTTTTACAATTATTGGCGCATAAAAGTGTTTTGCATTTGTTGAATCTAACTCAACTATTGGTTGTAACTCTTTTCCTTGTTCCAATAAATTTTTATAATTATTTATAATTTCTAACTCTCGTTCAGAAGGTTCGTTATCACAGCTTCTTAATTTATCTGAAGCTCTTTTAACTACTACATCATATTTTTCAGACAATTGCTTTGTTATTGGAGCTGCTTTAAGATTACAAAAAGGAACAGCTTCTGCTGGACCACCTGCTTTCATTTTAGCCATTAACTGAGTGCTTAAAGCATCAAAAGTAGCTTTTGCTATTTCTTTTCCTTTAGCAGTATATTCTAATTTTTCTTTTTCTGAAAGTTCAGAATTACAAGAAAAAAGACTGATTAGCATTGTAAAAATTAGAATTTTTTTCATCTTGATTATTTTATAATTGGAAAATTATTTTTATGCCAGTTGATAATTCCTCCATGTAAATCATAAATATTTTCAAAACCAATTTCAGCTAATTTCTTACTCGCTTTTGAGGTTCTAGAACCCGATCTACAGTAAATATATAGCGGTGTACTTTTATCTAAATCAGCAAATTGTTCTATAAAATTTTTATCGAATAAATTTATATTTCTTGCTCCTTTAATATGTCCTTGAGCAAATTCACCTGGTGTTCTTACATCAATTATTATTTGATTTTCTGATTTTTCTTTAAAATCAGCAGGAGTAACAACTTCTATTTTACCTGCCTTTGTCTCTGTTTTTGAAGGTTGTTTATTATTACAGCTTATTAAAAAAATTGTAACTAAAACTGTAAGTGATATTTTAAATAACTTCATTTGTTTTTAAACTTCTTTGTAAATATAAATCTACTATTAAACATTGCTTGTAACTTATGTTACTATTTCTTGAAAAAAAAGGGAGTTTAACAAACTCCCTTTTAAATTTTTAACTTAAAAAAATTTAATTATAATAAGGTTGTTGGACACACATAATCTGTTAATTCAACACCCGTTTCCTTAATATCTTTAAATCCACCTCTTACATCGGTAACATTACTTATACCATTTGCTTTTAGAATGGAAGCTGCTATTAAAGAGCGATAACCACCTGCACAGTGTAAATAGTATTTTTTATTTGGATTTAATTCTGCAAAGTTAGAATGAATTGTATCTAACGGAAAGTTCTCAATTCCAACAACGTGTTCCGATAAATATTCGGATTTTTTTCTAACATCTAAAGGCATTTCCATAGCACCATCCTTCAACATATTTGCAAATTGAATTGCTGAAATAGACGCTACTTTATCAACCTTATGTCCTGCGGCTTTCCAAGAATGCATACCTCCACGTAAAAACCCTAAAGTATTATCATAACCTACACGTGAAAAACGTGTAACAACTTCTTGTTCTCTACCTTCTTCAGCAATAAAAATTATTTTTTGATTAATGTCTGTTACCAAAGCCCCTACCCATGGTGCAAAACTACCATCAACTCCAATAAACCAAGCTCCAGGCACTGTACCTTCTTCAGTAAAAACTGTAATATTTCTAGTATCAATTACCAAAATATCCTTTTGTTCGCTCAATTCTTTAAATGAATCTGCATCTATTGGTGTTGTTCCTTTATGAAGAATTGTATCAATACTTGTATTCACACCTTTATTCATTCTTACATTATTCCCAAAATATTGTGGCGGTGGCGCTAAACCTGTAGTAACTTCTTTTATAAATTCTTCTTTGGTCATATCTGCACGCAAAGCATAATTAGTTTTCTTTTGATTTCCAAGAGTATCAAAAGTTTCTGAACTCATATTTTTTCCACAGGCAGAACCTGCACCGTGATTTGGATATACTATAATATCATCTGGTAAGGTCATTATTTTATTACGAAGTGAATCAAATAAATGCCCTGCTAAATCTTCTTGTGTTAAATCTGATTTTACGGCTAAATCTGGACGACCAACATCACCTATAAATAAACAATCACCTGTAAAAACATATGGTTTTTCTCCTTTTTCATCAATTAACAAATAAGATGAAGACTCCATAGTATGTCCAGGGGTATGTAATAATTGCAATTTTAAATCCCCAATTTTAAATTGCTCACCATCTTTACCTTGATGAATGTCGTAATTAGGATTTGCATTTGGGCCAAAGACTATATTAGCTCCAGTTTTTTTTGCTAAATCAACTTGACCAGAAACAAAATCGGCATGAAAGTGCGTTAAAAACACATATTTAATTTTAGCTCCATCGGCTTTTGCCATTTCTATATAAGGCTCAGTTTCTCTTAAAGGATCAATAATTGCTACTTCACCATTTGAATGAATATAATAAGCCATCTCAGCTAAGCAGCCCGTAAATAATTGTTCTACTTTCATAATTATCTGATTTTTATTTTTTTTAAATATATTTTCTTTTTTCCAAAGCTACAAGAATGCAACTGTTTATTTGTAATCGAGGTTACATTGTTTCAATAATTAAGAATACTTTAACGATTTGTTTGTTTAATGTATTCAAAATATTTACGCTCTATTTGTTTATTAATTTTTCGATCTTCAAAAGCATCTACTGCTTGTTGAATACTCATAAAACAGTTTGAATAGTCAATCTTTTCTATAACACCACTTTTATCTAAAACATCTCTAACAGGACCTTTCATACCACTAAAATCGATATCTATTCCTCTGTTTTTATATTTATTTATGAGTTCTTTCAACATAAAAACACCAGAACTATCAATGCTATTTATACTTTCTCCATCAATAATTATCAGTTTTAGTTTAGACCCTTTTTCGAATACAAATTCTTCTAATTTATCTTTAAAAAATGAAATGTTTGCAAAATACAACTGTGCATCAAACCTTACAATTAACACATCCTCTGTAGTATTTAAAAGTCCTTCAAATCTATCTACATTTCTATAAAAAGTAGTATCTTTCACTTGTCCTAATACTGCAAAGTGTGGTTTTGTACTTCTATAAATTAACATTATTAAAGATAACATAACACCTATAAATATACCTTCTTTTATACCAATTGTTGCTGTAATAATTAGTGTAGTAATTAAAATTATCAATTCAATTTTAGAATATTTCAACAATTCTTTTGGTGTTGAAAAATCTAACAAACTATATACTGCAACTATTATAATTCCAGCTAATACTGCTTTAGGTAAATAGAAAAAAACGGGTGTTAAAAATAACAATGTTATACCAACAATTAAACTTGAAATAATAGCAGCTAAAGGTGTTTTTGCTCCCGCTTGGTTATTAACAGCTGTTCTTGCCAAGCCACCTGTAGACGGATATGCTTGAAAAAAAGATCCTACAATATTTCCTAAACCGATTGCTACCAATTCTTGATTTGGCTTTACCTTATTACCTGTATGTTTAATTTCAATTGCCTTAGCTACAGATATTGCTTCTAAAAAAGCGATAAAAGAAAGTGTTAAGGCTATTGGAAACAAATCAATCAGTGTATTTTTTTCAAATTTAGGGACTATAAAATCAGGCAAGCCTTTTGGTATTTCTCCCAATATTTGAACTCCGTACTGTTCTAAATGAAATACACGAACCAATAAAATACCTAAAACTACAACTACCAATGCGGCCGGGACTTTAGACTTCAACCGTTTTAAAAGAATCAAAATAAATATGGAGCTTATTCCAATAACTAAAGTGATCCAATTGATTTCTTTTACATGCTTAAAAACCTCTATAACAAGTGTCTGTATTTTATTATCTCGCATTATTTGAACTCCAAATAAATGCTTTAATTGATTTAAACCAATAATTAATGCCGCTGCAGATGTAAACCCGCTAATTACAGGTCTTGATAAAAAATTAACTAAAAAACCTAATTTAAAAAACCCAAAAACGACTTGTAAAAAACCTACCATGAACGCTAATAATATTGCAAACTCAATAAAATTTTCTGTTCCTATTTGAGCCAATGTAGCAACTCCAGAAGCAACTATTAAAGAATCCATTGCAGCAGGACCAACTGCTAATTGACGTGAGGTTCCGAAAATAGCGTATACAATTTGCGGAATCATAGCTGTGTATAATCCATAAATTGGTGGTAAACCAGCAATCATAGCATACGCAATTCCTTGTGGAATTAACATAATTCCTACGGTTAAACCTGCACCTAGATCACCTTTTAACCATTCTTTTTTATAGTTAGGAAACCAGTCTAAAATTGGTATGTTTTTTTTTAAATTCATTTTTAAACTTTTAACCTACACTCTTCAAATATTTTAACATTACAATTAGCACAAATTTGTTTATCTAATTTTTTATATATGGTAGCAATTGCTGTATTTTTATCTTTAAAAAAGTTTTCTTCATTAATTAATTTTTTAAAGCCTCCTTTTCTAAGTACATCTTGACTAATTAATTTTAACCCTACAAAATAGATACCTCCACCTCTATTTTGCCATTTTAAAGCCTCTTGAGATAACCATTCTGCTCCAGCAATATCTATAAAGTTAATACCATTGGCCATAATTAACAAGTGTTTCTGTTCATTTTTATCATACAAGTCTGTAAAATATTTAGAAATACCATCTACAGCTCCAAAATAAATTGAACCGTCAATTCTAATCATTTTTATTTGTGGGCTTTCCTTTGTTGTTTTATCTCTAATTATATTGATAAATTTATTGTCTTTATTTTTTCCAACAACTGCTATATTTGGTTTTGAAGTTTTTTCTAAATAAAAGAACAAAGAAATAAGTATTCCTAAAAACAATGCTGTTTCTAACTCTAAAAACAGAGTACCTAACAACGTTACTGCCAACACAATAAACTCTCGTTTACTACTTTTTACAATTTGTTTAATTCTTTTAAAATCTATTAAATTATAACCCACTAATAAAATAATACCACCCATTGCAGGTTTTGCTAAATACGAAGCATAGCTTGCAAAAAACAAGACAACCAATAATAGTCCAACTGCCGAAAAAATTGCTGCTAATGGTGTTTTTGCTCCCGCTTGATAATTTACTCCAGAACGCGAAAAAGAACCAGAACTTACATAAGATGAAAAGAAACTAGAAATAATATTTGTTAATCCCTGACTAACAAACTCTTGATTATTATTTAATTTTTGATGAGAGCTCATTGCAATTACCCGAGATATTGAAACTGCTTCTACCAAACCAATTAAAGCCAATGTAATTGCTCCTGAAGTTAGCATTCTCATATCTTCAAAATTAAAATCGGGAATTTTAAAAGGTGGTAAATTAGAAGGAACATTTCCTATTGTTTCTATACCAAAAGCATCTCCACCTAATAAAACCGCTAAAACACTTCCTAAAACCATTGCAATTAGCATATTTAATTTAGAAATATATTTTAATCGTCTTATTAAAAGTGCCAATAAAAGCGTTGTTAAAGCAACTCCTAAAACATAGACGTTTGTTTCTTTAATATGTAAAAATATATGAGAAATAATTTCATAAAAAGAACTTCCTTGTGGTACATTTATACCAAATACATGTTTTAATTGTTTAAATGCAATTAATATTCCTGCACCAGCAGAAAACCCAATAACAACAGTATAAGAAACAAAATTTACTAATTTGCCCATATTAACCAAGCCCATTAATAACTTAATAACACCTGCCATAAATGACAATAATATTGTTAAAGAAATAAATGCTTGTAAATCTGTTTCAGGTGTTACAAACTTACTTATAATTGCAAAAACTACAATGGAACCTGTAGTTGTTGGTCCAGAAATTAAATGATATGATGACCCAAATAAAGCAGCTATTATTGGTGCTATCATAGCTGTATAAAAACCATAAATTGGTGGTAAACCAGCAATCATGGCAAACGCAACTGCTTGTGGAACCACAATAATAGTACCTGTAATTCCAGCAATTAAATCATCTTTCCATGTTTTTTTAGCTAGAGGAATCCAGGTTAAAAAAGGAAATATTTTATGTAAACTCATAATAATAAGTTTCGAGTTTTATACATTAACAAAAGTAAGATGCTATATTTTTAATATTGTAATAAGAATTACATATATTTAAAATAGTTCTGCTTGCGAATCTCCTTTAGTTCTTCCTAAATGCTTATAAGCTAAATGGGTTACTTCTCTACCTCTTGGAGTTCTCATAATAAAACCTTCTTGTATTAAAAACGGTTCATAAACTTCTTCAATTGTTTCTGAATTTTCACCTACAGCAGTTGCTAACGTACTAATTCCTACGGGGCCACCTTTAAATTTATCAATAATAGTTATTAAAATTTTATTATCCATTTCATCTAGTCCGTATGCATCTACATTTAATGCATTTAAAGCAAATTTAGCAATTTCAATAGTAATGGTACCGTTCCCTTTAATTTGTGCAAAATCGCGCACCCTTCTTAACAATGCATTTGCAATTCTAGGTGTACCTCTACTTCTACCTGCAATTTCAATAGCAGCCTCCATAGCTATAGGCATTTTTAAAATTTTAGCACTTCTTTGAATTATTGTGGTCAATAATTCTTTATTATAATATTGTAACCTGCTACTAATACCAAAACGAGCACGCATTGGAGCTGTTAGTAACCCAGAGCGTGTTGTTGCTCCAATTAAGGTAAAAGGTTCTAAATCTATTTGAACTGTTCTTGCATTAGGTCCAGATTCTATCATAATATCGATACGATAATCTTCCATTGCCGAATATAAATATTCTTCTACAATTGGACTTAATCTATGTATCTCATCTATAAATAATACATCTCTTTCACTTAAATTTGTTAGCAAACCCGCTAAATCTCCAGGTTTATCTAACACTGGACCTGAAGTTATCTTTAACCCTGCATTAAGTTCATTTGCTAAAATATGAGCCAACGTAGTTTTACCTAACCCTGGAGGTCCGTGAAACAAGGTATGATCTAAAGCTTCACCTCTTAAATTGGCAGCTTCAACAAATATTTTAAGATTTTCTAAAACTTGCTCCTGCCCTGTAAAATCATTAAAACTTAGCGGTCTTAATTTTTTTTCAACATCTAATTCCTCTCGCGAATAATCTGTGTTCTCAGGATTTAAGTTTTCGTTCATATTTATAGCGTTACTTTGATAGCACGAAGATATAAAAAAATTAATGACGATACTCTATTCAAAAATAATGAGGGTGCATATTTTAATTTAAAAAAATCCGTTTAAATTGGTATATACTTTAAACATCATAACACTTAAAAAGTAAACATTGATAAAAAACCTATATTTGTAATGAATCATTTTTTAATGAAAATGAAATTACACTAAAACATAAATCTAGCAAATAGCAACTAAATGAAAAACAAATTAAAAGCAGTACAAGAGTTTCACGAAGCATTTGGCTTAGGCATTAACCAAAAACCAACAGCAAAATTACCAGAAAGTAAATTAAAATTACGGTTCGATTTAATGGCCGAAGAAAATGAAGAATATTTAGAAGCTGCAAAAAAAAACGACCTTGTAGAAGTTGCTGATGCATTAGGCGATATGTTGTACATTTTGTGTGGTACAATTTTAGAACACGGAATGCAGCATAAAATTGAAGAAGTTTTTAATGAAATTCAACTTAGCAATATGAGTAAAATAGGTGCAAATGGAAAACCAATTTATCGTGAAGATGGAAAAGTATTAAAAGGCCCAAATTATTTTAAGCCAAACATAAGTAAAGTGTTAAAAAAATAACTTTAAACTAACAATTATTCAATATGAAAAACAAACTCAAAAACATAATGTTATATTTTTCAATAATAGCATTATCACTCGTTTTTTCTTGTAAAGAAGAACCACAAACCAAAGTAGAAAAAATACCTGGTATTATTGTTGAAAACATGGACACTTCAGTAAAACCAAACGACGATTTTTTTAGATATGTTAATGGAAGCTGGTTAGATAAAGCTGAAATTCCAGCAGACAGAACCTCTTGGGGTAGCTTTAACGAATTAAGAAAAAAAACCGATGAAGATGTTCTAACAATTTTAAATGAAGCAATTGCTGAAAACAAATTTCCAAAATTAAAAGATGCTCAAGGAAATTTAACTTTAGAATCTGATCAAAAAAAGGCCGTAAACTTTTACGAATCTATTATGGATACTGTAACTAGAGATAAACAAGGTATTGCTCCAGTATTACCCTTTTTAAATAAAATTGAGGCTTTAAATAACATAAACGATTTACAAAATTTACTTACCGAATTAGCTCCTTATGGTTATGGTGGATTTTTTGGATTTTCTGTATTTAACGATTTAAAAGATAGTAAAATGAATGCTGGATATGTTTCTCCTGCAGGCTTAGGGCTATCTCGTGACTATTACGTAGATCAAGATGAAGACACCAAAGAAAAACGAATAAAATACATAGCACATATTGCAAAAATGCTACAATATTTTGGCGATACTGAAGAAATGGCTAAAACAAATGCTCAAAAAATATTTGACTATGAGTATAATTTAGCAGAACCAAGGTTTACGAAAGAAGAATCTAGAGATACTCGAAAACTTTACAACCCAAAAACTATTGAAGAACTTACTGCTTTAACTCCCTCAATAAATTGGAACTCTTACTTTAAAAATTTAGGAATTAACTCTCTTGAACGTGTAATTGTAATGCAACCAAAATATATGAAAGCTGTTGAAAATATAATCTCTTCAAGCTCTATTGAAAACATTAAATTGTATTTACGCTGGACAACCATAGATAGAGCTGCTAGTTTATTAAATGAAGAATTAGAAAATGCAAACTGGGAATTTTACAGCAAAGAATTAACCGGTGCAAAACAACAAAGACCAAGAAACGAAAGAGCTTTATCAACACTAAACGGTTCTATTGGTGAAGCATTGGGTAAATTATATGTTGATGCAAAATTTCCACCTGAAGCAAAAGCTAAAGCTGAGGAAATGATTAAAAATGTTATGCTAGGTTTCGAAAAAAGAATTAATGCTTTAGAATGGATGAGCCCTGAAACCAAAATAAAAGCTATAGAAAAATTAGATAAAATGACTGTTAAAATAGCATATCCAGATAAATGGAAAGATTATTCTGAATTGGATGTAAAAGCTATTGAAGACGGAGGTTCTTACTTTGAAAACTCTATAAATATTGCAAAATGGAACTTCACAAAAAACATGAATAAACTTGGAAAAGAAGTTGACAGAACCGAATGGGGAATGGCACCACAAATTGTAAATGCATATTTTAATCCTGTAAATAATGAAATTGTTTTTCCTGCAGCAATTCTACAACCACCTTTCTACAATTATCAAGCAGATGAAGCTGTTAATTATGGAGGAATTGGAGCTGTTATTGGTCACGAAATATCACATTGTTTTGACGATTCTGGTGCAAGATTCGATGCAGACGGTAACTTAAACAATTGGTGGACTGAACAAGATTTAGAACAATTTACAGCATTAGGTAAAAAATTAATAGACCAATTCAGTGCTGTAGTAGCTATAGATGATGTAAATTTAAATGGAGAGTTTACATTAGGTGAAAATATTGGCGATTTAGGTGGTATTAATGCTGCTTTTGATGGTTTACAAATCTTCTACGAGAAAAATGGAAAACCTGCAGCTATTGATGGATTTACACCTGAACAACGTTTTTATATGTCTTGGGCTACTATTTGGAGAACTATTATGAGAGATGAGGCTATGAAAAATTTAATTAAAACAGATCCACATTCACCAGGAATGTATAGAGCTTATATGCCACTGCAAAATGTAGATGCATTTTACGAAGCATTTAATATTGTTGAAGGAGATAAAATGTATTTAAAACCAGAAGATAGAGTTAAAATCTGGTAAATCTATATCAAAAAAAGGAGCTTTTAAAGCTCCTTTTTTATTAAATCTGCACTATAAAAACCTCCTCGGTTTTCTTTTCTATTTTTAGAAAATTGTGTAATTAAATATGCTGTTGTTATTAAATTTCTAAGTTCACATAGGTCTGTTGAAAGCTCAGATTGATCATACAAGCGTTTATTATCTTCATACAATACTCTTAACCTTTTTTCGGCTCTTAATAAACGTTCATTTGAACGAACAATACCAACATAATTACTCATAATAGTTTTTACTTCATTTCTATCATGCGTAATTAATATTTTTTCCATGTTTTTAGCAATTCCACTATCATTCCAAATAGGAACATTTACAGGTTCTTTAATTTTATGGAAACGTTTTTTTAAATTTTCACAAGCATTATGAGAAAAGACAAGTCCTTCTAATAAAGAATTTGAAGCCAATCTGTTTGCCCCGTGTAATCCAGTGCGAGTAACTTCACCAGAAGCATATAAATTTTTAAGAGAGGTTTTAGCTTTTTTATTAACATTTACACCTCCACAAATATAATGTTGTGCGGGCGAAACAGGAATGTAGTCTTTTCTAATATCAATGCCTAAACTCAAACATTTTTCGGTAATATTAGGAAAATGTTTTTCAAAAGCGTCATAATCTATATGTGTACAGTCTAAATACACATGCGGAGCTCCACTTTTTTTAAGTTCGTTATCTATGGCTCTTGCAACAATATCACGCGAAGCTAACTCTTCTCGATCGTCGTATTTTTTCATAAATCGTTCGCCATAATAATCTCTTAAAATAGCACCTTCACCTCTTACCGCTTCAGAAATCAAAAACGCAGGATATTCTCCTGGATTGTATAATGCTGTTGGATGAAATTGTATAAACTCTACGTCAGAAACTTCTGCTTTAGCTCTATATGCCATTGCAATTCCATCTCCAGTTGCAACAACCGGATTTGTTGTTGTGCTATAAACCTGGCCATTTCCACCAGTAGCCAACATAGTAACTTTTGCAGAATATGTTTTTACAATTTTCTTTTTTTCATCTAAAACATAGGCTCCAAAACATGTTATTTTCTCTTTTCTTTTAATATGTTTTTTCTTTACCTGATGCTCTGTAATTAAATCAATTGCGTAATGGTATTTTAAAAAATTAATATTCTCGGCTTTTTCAACTTGCGCTAAAAGTGCACGTTCTATTTCGGCTCCGGTAATATCTTTATGGTGTAAAATTCTATCTTGCGAGTGTCCTCCTTCTCTACCTAAAGAATATTTTCCATCTTTAGTTTTATCGAATTTAGTTCCCCAATTAATCAATTCTTTTAATCTATCGGGAGCATCTTCAACAACCATTTTAACTATTTCTTCATCACAAATTCCATCACCTGCAATTAAGGTATCTTGAATATGTTGTTCAAAAGAATCTACTGTTTTATCCCAAACAGTTGAAATACCACCTTGAGCGTATTTTGTATTACACTCATTTTTTTCGTACTTAGTAATTATTGTAATTGTAGCATCTTTAAAATGCTCTGCTATTTTTAAAGCAAAAGACAAGCCGGCAATACCTGAACCGATTACTAAAAAATCGGTTTTATTTATTTTTTTCTCGGCGTTCATTAAATTTTATTTAGAAAGTTCTAGCATACGTTCAATTGAAACCAATGCTTTTTTACTTAATTCCGCATCAACTTCTACATGTGGTAATTCGTGTTTTAAGCATAAATACAATTTTTTCATAGTATTCATTTTCATATAAAAACACTCGCTACAGTTACAACTATCATCTTCAACTGGTGCAGGAATTAAAATTTTATCTGGTGATTCTTGTCGCATTTTATGTAAAATACCAACTTCGGTTGCAACAATAAATGTTTTAGCCTTGCTGTTTTTCACATAATTTAATAAGCCAGAAGTTGATCCAACATACTTAGCAACTTTTAGTAGATGCGCTTCAGATTCTGGATGAGCAATAATTTCGGCTCCAGGATTTTCAGCATATAAATTTAAAATTTTATCTATTGAAAATGCTTCATGAACCATACAAGCACCATCCCAAAGCAACATATCTCTACCTGTTTTTTTAATTAACCAAGCTCCTAGATTTCTATCAGGAGCAAAAATAATAGGTTGATCTTTTGGAATAGAGTTTATAATTTTTTCAGCATTAGAAGAAGTACAAACAATGTCTGTTAATGCTTTTATTTCTGCTGAAGTATTTACATAAGAGACAACTATATGATCTGGATGTTGTTTTTTAAATGCTGCAAAATCAGCTGGAGGGCAAGAGTCTGCTAAAGAGCAACCTGCTTTTAAATCGGGTAATAAAACCTTTTTAGTAGGATTTAAAATTTTTGCAGTTTCTGCCATAAAATGCACTCCTGCAAAAACAATAATATCAGCTTCTGTTTTTGCTGCTTCTTGAGCTAATGCTAGACTATCTCCAACAAAATCAGCAATATCTTGTATTGCATCTTCTTGGTAATAATGTGCTAAAATTATTGCATTTTTCTTTTTTCTTAGTTTTTTTATTTCTTTTACAAAATCGATGCTTTTTGGAATATCAACATCTAAAAAACCTATTTCTTCTATGTTTTGTTTTGCTTTTTCTAATGTAGCCATATGTGTTTTTTACTTGGTTTAAACCAATAAATATGCCAAAAAAAGTAAGAAAATCGAATTTGAAATCGGTTTACTTTCAAATTAATTTAGCATTGCAATTTATAAAAAGTTATTTTTTTAAGCAAGCCTTACTAAGTTTGCTTACTGAACTTTAAATCTCCATCCGAATTTATCTTCAGCAAGATTTCTTTGAATATCTGTTAAATTCTTTTTTATAAATGAAGCGTAGCCATTTTCTACTTTTGGTAATTCAAATTTTTCATCTTTATGTGCAAAACCTGAAATAGGACTTACCACTGCTGCTGTTCCAGCGCCAAACATTTCTAAAAGCTCTCCATTTCTAGCTGCTTCAAGTATTTCTGTAACTCTAATAGGTCTTACCTCAACTTTTATTCCTTTATCTTCTGCAAACTGAATTATACTTTTACGTGTAACACCATCTAATATTCTTTCACTTGTAGGTGCTGTTAATAAGGTATCATTTACTCTAAAAAACACATTCATTGTACCAGCTTCTTCTAAAAATTCGTGATTAGAAGCATCTGTCCATAACACTTGTTGATATCCTTGTTTTTCAGCTAATTTTGCTGGATAGAACGATGCAGCATAGTTACCTGCAGCTTTTGCAAAACCAACACCTCCATTAGCTGATCTACTGAATTTATCAGCTATTTGAACTCTAACTTCACCAGCATAATACGCTTGTACCGGAGAACAAATAATCATAAATTTGTAATTTGTAGAAGCTGAAGCAGATACACAGTTTTCTGTAGCTATTACAAATGGTCTTATGTATAAAGAATTTCCTTCACCTTTTTGAACCCACTCGCTATCTAATTTTAACAATTCTGTTAAACCTTCAAAAAAATATTCCTTTGGAAAAGCAGGCATATCTAAACGCTCTGCAGATTTGTTAATACGCTGCTGATTTTGATCTGGTCTAAATAACCAAATATCATTATTATCATCTTTATAAGCTTTCATTCCTTCAAAAACAGCCTGACCATAATGAAAGACTTTTGCAGAAGGATCTAATGAAATAGCTTGATAAGGTCTAATTTTAGGAGTTTGCCATGCACCATTTTCATAATCACACTCAAACATATGATCTGTAAATATTTGACCAAATTTTAAATTACTAAAATCAACATCAGAAATTTTAGATTTTTTTATTTTTTCTATATGTAAAGCCATCGTACTTAAATTTTGTTTAAGCAAAATTACTTATTTTTTTTCATTAAAAAGTTTTAAATGCTTTTTAGGTTTGTTTTTTATTTTTAATATATTTGTTAAAAATGATGAATTTAAATAAGTTGAAAATGGTAAAAAACGTAATGTTAGTAATTGTAGGTTTATTTTTAGTAATTTCTTGTAAAAATGAAAAAGCTAAAAATAATGAAAAAGTTGTTGAAAAAGAAGATGTTGCATACCTTTCATTTGGAGATAAAATAACCGATGACAATGTTCTATCTAAAGAACAAATGTTAGAAAAATATAAAGACTTAAAAGAAGGCGATACAATTCAAGTAAAATTTACTTCAGAGATTGATGAGGTTTGTAAAAAGAAAGGTTGTTGGATGAATTTAGATTTAGGTAACGATACAAAATCGTTTGTAAAATTTAAAGATTATGGTTTTTTTATGCCTTTAAATGCAGACGGAAGAGAAGTTATTGTTAATGGTAAAGCATTTGTTAAAACTACTCCTATTGAAGAATTACGTCATTTTGCAGAAGATGCAGGAAAATCAGAAGAAGAAATTGCTGCTATAACCGAACCTAAATACACTTTATCTTTTGAAGCTGATGGTGTTCTAATGAAAAAATAATGAGAACATTAACCATCTTACTTTTAGGTAGTATTTTATTTTTATCGTGTAACTCTACTAAAAGAGAAGCACCTAAAAATAACGAAGAAGAATTGGTAATGTATGAATTTTCTGAAATGGCTTTGCTTATGGAAGAAATGTACGAAGCCAATGAGGATTTAAAAAACAAGATTATAAACAAAGAAGCTATTGGAGATTTTTCTGATAAATTTTTAAACATACATTCTGCAGTTTTAACTAATCCAAAAGATAGAGATGCTAGTTTCGAAATTTTTTCGAAAGCATTTGTTGAAAATCAAAAAGCGATCTATTCTGCATCTCCAGATGAAGTTAAAGATCAATTCAATCTTATGGTAAACTCTTGTATAGCTTGCCATAAAACCACCTGTACTGGCCCAATTCCAAGAATTGAAAAATTACTTATAAAATAAACTTTGAAAAGAGAAATAATTATTACCTCAGATGGTTCTTCAACCATTCATTTACCTGAATGGAACGAACAATACCATTCTAAACACGGTGCAATACAAGAGGCAAAACACGTATTTATTAAAAGTGGTTTATCTTTATTTACAGATAAAAAAATTTCCATCTTAGAAATTGGTTTTGGTACTGGTTTAAACAGTTTTATAACTTTTTTAGAAGCTCCAAAATTTAATTTAAATATAAATTATGTTGGTGTTGAAGCCTATCCTGTGGCTGCTGAAGAAATTGAGAAGTTAAATTACGTTTCAGAGTTAATCGCTATTGATTCTAAACACATTTTTAATCAAATGCACAAACAAGAGTGGGAATTTAAAAATGAGTTAACGCATAATTTTTCGCTTACAAAAAGAAAGCAATTTTTTAATGAAATTAAAGACATTAATACCTTTGATTTAATTTATTTTGATGCTTTTGGCGCTAGAGTTCAACCAGAATTATGGACCGAAACTATTTTTAAAACAATGTTTAATGCTTTAAAAAATGGTGGAATTTTAGTAACTTACAGCGCAAAAGGTAGTGTTAGAAGAGCTATGCAATCTGTTGGATTTATTGTAGAAAGATTGCCTGGTCCTCCTGGAAAAAGAGAAATGTTAAGAGCTTTAAAAAAATAATTATTCTAAACAAACATGGACAGTCAACGATTTAAAAAGCGAAAAAAACCAAACTATAAAAGAGGCATTATATTAGTGCTTCTACTACTATTAATTATTTTCTTATGGTTTAATATTGAAGCTATTATTACAAAAGTTTTAAACCCATAATAATATGCTTCCTTAAAAATTATAGTTTTCATTAATAATTTTTAAAAAAAGCAGCAATAAATACTACACATTGAGTTCAGAAAAAATAATATTAGGTATTGATCCAGGAACAACTATTATGGGCTTTGGATTGATTAAGGTAGTAAATAAAAAAATGGAGTTAATGCAGTTAGATGAACTGATATTAAAAAAATACAACGACCATTATGTAAAACTAAAATTAATTTTTGAACGCACAATTCACTTAATAGAAACATATCATCCCGATGAAATTGCTATAGAAGCGCCTTTTTTTGGTAAAAATGTACAATCTATGCTAAAACTAGGAAGAGCGCAAGGTGTTGCAATGGCAGCCGGTTTATCTCGCGAAGTTCCAATAACAGAGTATTCTCCAAAAAAAATAAAAATGGCAATTACTGGTAACGGAAATGCAAGTAAAGAACAAGTTGCAAAAATGCTACAGAGTCTATTAAAAATTAAAACATTGCCTAAAAATTTAGACGCAACAGATGGATTAGCAGCAGCAGTTTGCCATTATTACAACAGTGGTAAAGTTACTGCAGGTAAAAATTATACTGGCTGGGCTGCTTTTGTAAAACAAAACGAAAAAAGAGTAAAAAAGTAAAGTAACTTTCTAAGTTTAATAAACTCTCAACTTTTAAACTATTTTATACAATCACATCGCATTCGTAGGTTTCGTATTTTTTATCGATTATAAGTTTTCTATGCTCTTTAAATAAATAATGTTCTTTAGACTTTTCCATTTTAATACGATCTTCAATAGAAGTCCAATATTCAACTAAAAAATAACGATTTTCTTCATTTCTATCTTTAAAAATATGAAAATGATCCAATCCGGCAGGTTTAGCTTCTGTTAATTCTTCAAATTTCTGCAATTCAACAAAAGTAATTCCCTCACCGTCTTTAACTTTAAATGAAACTATATAGGTATACATAACAAAGGCTTTTATCAAATTTACGTAACTGATTTAACACCAACAGTAACTTAAATCACCTTTTGTGGTATTCTATTTAGTTGTACTTTTGAAAAATCTAAAAATAAATTAAATTGGCTGGAATATACATTCACATTCCATTTTGTAAACAAGCATGTTATTATTGCGATTTTCATTTTTCAACTTCAGTAAAAAGAAAAGAAGAAATGTTACAAGCAATTTTAGGCGAATTACAAATGCGAAAAAAAGAATTAGAAAATGAAATAGTTGAAACCATTTATTTTGGAGGAGGCACACCATCACTTTTAACTACAAAAGAAATTGATGCTATTTTTAAAGTAATCTACAGCAATTATAAGGTAATTACAAGTCCAGAAATTACCTTAGAAGCAAATCCAGACGATTTATCTGAAAACAATATTAAAGCCTTAGCAAAATCACCTATAAATAGATTAAGTATAGGAATTCAATCTTTTTTTGAAGACGATTTAAAATTTATGAATCGTGCACATACAGCCCAAGAATCTAAAAAATCGCTAACTGTAGCAATGCAGTATTTTGATAATATTACCATAGATTTAATTTACGGCGTACCAAATATGAGCAACAAAAAATGGAAAGAAAATTTAGAAACGGCTTTTAATTTTGGAGTATCGCATATATCTAGTTATGCACTTACCGTTGAAAAAAACACAGCTTTAGACAATTTTATTAAAAAAGGAAAAGTACCCGCAGTTGATGAACAACAAGCTTTAGAACATTTTAATATTTTAGTTGCTGAAACCGAAAAACAAGGGTTTGTACATTATGAAATTTCTAATTTTGGAAAACCCGACTACTTTTCAAAACACAATACTTCTTATTGGTTAGGAAAAAAATATATTGGTTTTGGTCCTTCGGCGCATTCTTTTAACGGTGCACAACGCTCTTGGAATATTGCAAATAATGCAAAATACATAAAGGCAATTAAGAATAATATACTTCCGTTAGAGTTTGAAAAACTTTCAATTGAAAATAGATTTAACGAGTATATTATGACAGGATTACGAACAATTTGGGGTGTTGATTTAAATAAAATAAATAACGACTTTGGAACACTTTATTTAAATGAATTAATTAAAAACTCTGAGCAATTTATAGAAAAAGATTTGTTGAAAATTACTTCAGAAAATAAATTAATAACTACAAAAAAAGGAAAATTTTTAGCAGACGGAATTGCAAGCGATTTATTTAAAGTTTAACTATATTTGAATAAGAATAAATAACTATGGAATTATTAACTGGAATTTTATTAGGTGCAATAGCATCTTATTGGGGTTTTTCTTTCTTTAACCGAAAAAAAGGAGTCGATCAAATAGAGAAACAATCGGTTGTATTAATTGAAAAAATTAAAAGTGTTTGTAAATTAATTTCTGTTGAAGGAGATTTTGCTGAAATTTATCATTTTGAAGACACAAAAAATCGTTTTTTAAATTTATTTACAAGCAGAAAAAAAGCAGTTTTATTAATAAATGCAAAAGCACATATTGGTTTCGATTTATCTCAAATTAAATTAAACGCCAATAACGACA